>JABUEV010000567.1 GCA_013314865.1 Bacteroidales bacterium
TTCGGGGTTATAACTTCCGAACTGAGACAGGTCGTACGTCAGAGCGAGGAATCAGGCATCCTGATGAATGCGACCCGAATCAGGCTCCAGGTGGATGAGAAGAGTCTTGAATATCCGCAGATAGATTGCGAAAACTATAATGACATAAGAAGAATAAAAGGGGAAGAGCTTTTGGAGCTTCTCTCTGAAGCCTATGAAGAATGCGGCACAGGCGGCACTATAGTGGTGGTAAATTCAAACAGGCAGGCAAACCGCTATAACCAGGGCATAAGAAACAGGATATTCTTCCGCGAAGAGGAAATAAGTCCTGGCGACATTGTAATGGTTGTCAAAAACAACTATACTCATCTGGGTGAGGATGAAGGACCTGGTTTTATTGCCAACGGGGATATAGCAGAGATAAAGAGGATAATCAGTTATGAGGAGAGATACGGTTTCAGGTTTGCAGAAATGGTTTTAAAATTTATTGATTATGATATTGAGTTGGAATCAAAAGTAATGCTGGATGTTCTGCATTCTGAATCCCCTTCTCTCACCGCTGAAAAAAGCAGGGAGCTTTTTAACAATATCCTCCCCGATTATCTGCATCTTAAAAGCCGGAGAAAGCAGTACGAGGCTGTAAGGGAGGATCCATGGTTCAATGCGCTTCAGATAAAGTTTGCGTATGCTGTCACATGTCACAAAGCCCAGGGAGGACAGTGGGAGAGGGTATTTATAGACCAGGGAATGTTTAACCGGACTGAAATTACCGCCGATTACCTGAGGTGGCTCTACACCGCACTGACAAGGGCAACCGGCAGGGTTTATCTTGTGAATTTCGGCGATGAATGGTTTGGTTAGTAGAGTCTTGCAGTCGTGCAGTCTTGCAGTCATGCAGTCCTCTACGTTAGGATTCATTCAGTGATTCAAATATAAGCAGTGAAACTCAGTGATCACTCCTTGTTGTGCCGCAGGCACACCGTGGTTATTTTGAAACCAGATTAAAATTATGAAACCACTCCGTGGTTTTAATATTTTTTAATTCTCTTCTTTACTAGCATTGATGTAACCGCTCCGCGGTTCATTAATAGCAGAAGAGAAGATTATTAGCAGACTTTCAGACTGCACGACTGCACGACTGAACGACCCAAAAACTCACTCCCCTATTATCTTCACCAACACTCTTTTCCGTCGTTTCCCGTCAAATTCCCCGTAGAATATCTGTTCCCACGGACCAAAGTCAAGCCTGCCGTCTGTAACGGCAACAACAACCTCCCTGCCCATCAGTGTACGTTTTATATGGGCATCGGCAT
This sequence comes from Bacteroidales bacterium, assembly GCA_013314865.1. Classification (GTDB taxonomy): domain Bacteria; phylum Bacteroidota; class Bacteroidia; order Bacteroidales; family VadinHA17; genus LD21. The sequence continues at coordinate 1,293 of JABUEV010000567.1, forward strand.
TGTCCTCAAATCCGTTGTGCCTGTATTGCGAGTATGGCTTCTCAGGGGCAAGTTTCTCAAGCCATACCTCGAAATCGTGATGCAGACCTGACTCATCATCGTTGATGAAGACACTTGCGGTTATATGCATTGCATTTACGAGGCATAAACCCTCTTTTATACCACTCTCCGACAGACATCTCTCAACCTGTCCGGTGATATTGATGAAAGCTCTGCGGGTAGGTGTTTCAAACCAGAGTTCCTTGCGATATGATTTCATGAGGTGGTGGTTTAGTGGTTGAAAGGTTTAATGGTTGAAAGGTTATAGGCTGAAGGCTGCGGGCGGTAGGCGGTAGGCTGTAGGCTGAATTTGCCACGTTCCTAGTTCCTTGTTCCTTGTTCCTGATTCCGGGTTTAGTGAAGCTTCATGTCGGAAATAATATCCGAGATACGCTGATCGAGAAGTTTTTCTGTTACTTCATATTCTGATGCCGACGGAAGCTTTGTATGAACGCTGAAGTAGAATTTTATCTTCGGTTCTGTTCCTGAAGGCCTTACAGAGATCTTGGATCCGTCCTCAAGGAAGAACTGAAGCACATCTGATTTGATAAGGTCTATTTTCTTCTTTTCTCCTTTAATTAAATCAGTTGAAACCAGCGTTTTATAGTCGTCGATTCTAATTACTCTGCTGTTGTTGATCATCCTGGGCGGATTATTCCTGTAGCCGTCCATCATGGCTTTTATTTCATCGGCACCCTCTTTTCCTTTTCTTACAAGGTTTATGAGTTTTTCCTTGTAAAGTCCGTATTCAAGATAGATATCCACAAGCATTTCGAGCAGAGATTTTCCCCTGCTTTTTGCCCAGGCTGCGGCTTCGGCCACCAG
>JABUEV010000568.1 GCA_013314865.1 Bacteroidales bacterium
GCATTTGAAGCTCCTATGGCATAAGATGCTATAGCCACTCCCTCAATAAGCTTATGAGGATCGCTTTCCAGAATAGTCCGGTCGGTAAATGCTCCCGGATCGCTCTCCTTGGCATTGCATATAAGATATCTTGCATTGGAACTGGTGCTTAGAGCCTGTTTCCACTTGAAGCCAGTCAGGTAACCACCGCCGCTTCTGCCTCTTAAACCGCTTTTTTCAACAATATCACAAACCTCTTCAAATGTATAATGACGGATAGTTTTAATAAATGTCCTATAGCCTCCCCTTGCAATATACTCTTCAATACTCTCAGGATCGTAACAGCCACAGTTGCTGAGGACAATCCTTTTTTGTGCCGCAAAGAAAGGATGCTCCTCAATAAAAGGAGTTCCGGGCCAAAGCTCAAATCCATGAGATCCTGACTGTCCGACCAGGTCTTCTTCCGGGATGTCATTATGAAAGACTCCGTTAAGCAGGGCTTCCACTTTATCCTCTGTGACATTTCTGAAGAACAGTCTGTTTTTACCCGGAAGGAGAATGCATACAAGAGGCTCAAAATTAGCAGGTCCGGTACAACCAACCCTCTTTACCTGCGCTTCAGGGTGACTCTCTTCAAGATAAGCACTTATTGCAGAAAAAGTATTCTCAGAACCTGCGATGATGCTTCCGGTACCTGATGAAACATGTATAACCGGAATATCAGTCTTCTCCCTACGTATTTTCCGCAGGACTTTCTCCGTTTCTTCAGGCAGTGAGTCTGACTGGAATGAAAGAACCTGTTCTATAAGGAATCTCTTTAAATCTTCCATTTAATCACTCCCTGAAATTAACTTGAGTTTTTTAATCAGATCCGGAATCATTGCAGGGCTGACATGAGTATGGAACGTGCCGTTAACTGATATTACAGGGCCGTTGTTACACCCTCCCATACAGGTTACTACTTCATAGCTGAAGTTTCCGTCCCTTGTGGTCTGTCCGGGCAAAATACCTGTCTCTTCTCTGATTTTATCAATTACTGTCTGAGAACCATTCATAAAGCAGGAGGTTCCGTTGCAGATCCTAAGATGGATTTTTCCTGCGGGGAAGAACCTGAACTGGTCATAGAAAGTTGCAAGGCCAAAAATCTTTGTTGTGCTTAGGGCGAGGTGGTTACCGATTTTTACAATAGCATCTTCTGACAGGAAGCCATTTTTTTCCTGGATCTCCTGCAGAAGAGGAATCAGATCCTCCCTTTTGCCTTTTCTGTATTTTTTAATTATAACATCAAGATCTTCAGCCATTGTAACAATCATTTATCCATACAAATATACTATTTTTTATTGTTAATTAATAAACATTGTTATTTTTTTAACAATAAAATAAACTTAGTTTTTTAATGTAATACTTGTTTCTCAATAAAATAATGAAAAGTTATTAAAACAGACCGTAAGACTGCAGTTCTTGACTTTATTTTCAAAAGAGTAATACTTTAACCTATTATTTCAGAATTAATTCTCCATTCTCTTCTCAGAACTCCTGTATATATACCAATACGCGAGAGGAATAAAGAAAAGGCTTACAACGGTCCCGAGCGACATTCCTCCAATAAGGGCCAGAGCCATAGGACGCTGAAGTTCCGAGCCCATGCCCTGACTGAAAAGTATAGGGGCTGTTGAGAAAATTGAAGCCATTGCCACCATGATAATAGGTTTAAGCCTTCTAGATCCTCCGGTATAAATTGCTTCTTTTAACCCCAGACCATCAGCTCTTAGATTGTTAATCGTATCAATCTTCAGAATCGAATCGTTGATAATTACACCAGACATCACTATTAGCCCTATCATTGTGATAATATTAATGCTTCCTCCCCATAAAAACACAAGTAAAAGAGCCCCGGCAATATCTATAGGGATCTCGAGCAATACGATGAGAGGCTGTGTAAGCGATTCAAACTGTGCCGCCAGGATAAAATAGAGGAGGAGAAAGGCCACCACAAGAATGACTGACAGCTCCCTGAAAAGCTGCTGTCCGGTTATCAGCGACCCGCTGAAACTGACATTAAGGTCCTTGTCAGGTGATACCATATTCTTTATCTCCCCTGTGATATCCGCCGGCCTGTTTGTATTAATATTCAGGTAAACAGGGACAAACTCTCCGTTTACCCCG
>JABUEV010000569.1 GCA_013314865.1 Bacteroidales bacterium
CCTTAATCCCGTTGACTTTCAATGTTTCAGCAAGCTCCTCCACTTTTTTCCTGCTCAGGCAATAGATAATTCCTGACTTGCCCGTATTATTCTTTATATATTTTATTATTTCCTTTGTGACATCCTGTTTCGATCTTACCTCATAATACAGGTTTGGCCTGTTAAAAGATGATTTGAATATTTCGGCCTGAAGTATTCCAAGGTTTTTCTGGATGTCATGCTGAACCTTTGGGGTTGCAGTTGCAGTCAGGGCAATGATCGGGGACCGTCCTATTGTATCTATCAGGGGCCTTATACGCCGGTATTCAGGTCTGAAATCATGACCCCATTCTGATATGCAATGAGCCTCATCAATAGCATAAAATGAAATTTTGACGCTTTTCAGAAAATCAACATTCTCATCCTTGGTAAGTGACTCAGGAGCAACATAAAGAAGCTTAGTCTTTCCTGAAATCACATCTTTTTTAACCCTTGTGGCTTCAGTCTTGGTAAGTGAAGAATTAAGGAAATGCGCAACTTCATCATCAGTGCTGAAATTTCTCATCGCGTCAACCTGGTTTTTCATCAGGGCGATGAGCGGTGAGATTACAATGGCAGTTCCCTCCATCATCACAGCAGGCAGCTGGTAACACAATGACTTTCCGCCTCCCGTCGGCATAAGCACAAAAGTATCCCCTCCCGACAGAACATTTTTAATTATTGATTCCTGGTTGCCTTTGAAAGTGTCAAAACCAAAATACTTCTTTAAATAATCATGAATCTCCGAATCGCTGTACATTTTTCCCCCGCTGAATAAACCTTTTTTCCCTTGAAATAAATATCCGATATTTTATGAATAGTATCTATCTTATATAAAATTAAACAAATTATCATTTAATCAATAAAAAAATTATGTAATTAACAAAAATTAGATTTTAATATTGTATAACAGGGGACAAGTAGAGTCCAGCCACTATAGAGGCGCAAAAATACAGCAATGATTATTAATTGACCATTTGTATCCTGATTTTAATATTTATTAACACTTTTCCATGGACTATCTTATAAGGAGTTTTTTTTCCGGAAGTTATGACATCTTGTTTTAGACAATAAGATTTATCATCTTTACAGGCTGAATTTTCGAAAAATTTTAAATACAGGATGGCATTAAGGAAGAGGAAAAACAAAAGCGGTGAAGCAGAGATGTCATTTCTGGAACATCTCGAGGAGTTAAGGTGGCACATAATCCGTTCGATAACTGCGATAGTGATTCTAATGATCGCCGCATTCCTTTTTAAGGATTTTATCTTCAACAAGGTCATACTTGCTCCAAAAAATCCAAGTTTTTTTACAAACAGAATGCTCTGCAATCTCGGTCAAATCCTTCATACCAATCTTCTGTGCATAAATACAAAACCTTTTGAGCTGATAAATATCAAGATGGCCGGTCAGCTTACAACTCATATTGCTGTCTCAATGGTTGCAGGTCTGATAGTGGCATTTCCGTATGTTCTCTGGGAATTCTGGAAGTTTTTCAAACCCGCCCTTTACCCGACTGAAAAACAACATGCAAGAGGCGCCGTCCTGGCAGCTTCCCTTCTGTTTTTTGCCGGAGTCTTGTTCGGTTACTACCTGCTTGCACCCTTATCTGTCCATTTTCTTACTACTTATGAAATAAGCCCTGACGTAACCAACCAGATAAATATAAGATCCTATATAGGCACACTCTCGTCGATATGTCTTGCTACCGGCCTGATTTTTGAATTACCGATAATCACATTCTTCCTTACCAAAGTCGGTATTATCAGTCCGGAATTCCTGGTGAAATACAGAAGATATGCAGTTGTTATTATTTTCATTGTGGCAGCCATTATAACCCCGCCTGATGTATTTTCACAGATACTGGTCGGAATACCTCTTCTTTTCCTTTATGAAGTTGGGATTGTAATATCGCGCAGGGTGGTAAAACAGCGTGAAGCTGAACACGCAAAATTCATGAAAGAAGGTTCCTGAGAAATTTTGTATCATTACAGATGAGGCTCTATACAGAAAATATGGTCAAGAAATACCGGAACAGGACGGTTGTGGATCATGTTTCAATAGAGGTGGAACAGGGTGAGATTGTCGGACTCCTGGGGCCGAACGGTGCAGGAAAGACCACG
>JABUEV010000570.1 GCA_013314865.1 Bacteroidales bacterium
TATATAAGGATATGAAAAAACTGATTTTTCTTATCATAATTCTTTCGATATCGTTTAATACTCTTTATCCGGCCATAAAGCCGGTGAGTCTGAAATGTGAATATCTTGATAACCCATCTGTGGTGGATGTGAGAAATCCAAGGTTGTCATGGATTAATCTGTCTGATAAAAATGAGCGGGGACAGTATCAGACAGCCTGGGAAATCAGAGCCGGGTCAGGCAGGGAGGGTCTTTTGAAGGGAGTGGCAGACTTATGGGAAAGCGGTAAGGTTATGTCCGATCAGTCGGTAAATGTAAGATACGAAGGTAAAGCGTTATCATCCGGACAGGAATGCTGGTGGCAGGTAAGGGTATGGGACCGCAAAGGGAAAGTGTCTGACTGGAGTGAACCGGCATTCTGGCGAATGGGACTTCTTGATCCTGGTGACTGGAAAGCAAAATGGATTGGTGCTCCATGGGAGGGGGAAGATGCTCTTCCAAAACCCGGATCCCCTAAAAGACCCGGGCAATCAGTCTCTCCATACAAATCCGGTGATCAAAATCTGCCTTCTCCGGCCCCCCTGCTGAGAAAAGGTTTTTCATTAAACAAAAAAATAAAATCAGCAAAAGCCTATGTAACAGGTCTCGGTTATTTTGAACTCTATGTAAACGGCAAAAAAGCCGGGGATGATGTGCTGGTTCCGAATGTGACCCTTTACGGAAAAAGAGATGATGTCGGCCCGATCGGGGCTATGACTGGAAATAATTTCCGGGAATACCGTGTGATGTACCTGTGCTATGATATCACCAGCCTGCTCCGACAGGGAGAAAATGCAGCCGGAGTGATTCTCGGGAACGGTTTCTACAATCCGGCAAGCTACTGGTGCGAAGGTTACGGCACTCCAAGGTTTCTGGGACAGTTTCACATAATATATGAGGACGGGACCTCAGAGATAATTGTCAGCGACACCACCTGGAAAGCATCAAGAAGTCCGATTGTTATGGACCTCGTTTACGACGGCGAGCACTATGATGCACGTCTTGAACAGCCGGGCTGGAATATGCCTGGTTTCAATGACTCCCTGTGGGAAAATGCTGTTTTAAGAAACGCACCTGAAGGAAAGCTTGTCGCCCACTTGTCACCAACCGACAAGGTTATGGAAATACTGCCCCCTGTCAGAATTGAAAAGACTGATGACGGGACCTACAAGGTGGATTTCGGCCAGGAGATTTCCGGTTGGCTTCGACTGAACGATATTTACGGAGAATCAGGTCACAGAATTGAAATTAAATACCTGTGCGAGTCGCATGTGGGAGAAAACACCTACACTTTAAAGGGTAAAGGACCCGAATCCTATTCAGCCCGTTTCACATGGTTTGTCTTCCGGGAGGTTGAAATAAAAGGATGGCAGGGAGAACTAAAACCTGAGAATGTAAAGGCTGAAGCGGTATATTCAAATGTAGAGACTACCGGTAAGTTTGAATGCTCAAATCCATTGTTTAACCAGATCAACAGGATTTGGTGGCGCAGTCAGACAGACAATATGCACGGAGGGTATGCCAGCGACTGTCCTCACCGTGAAAGGTCACCATACACAGGCGACGGACAGGTGGCATGTGTAACGGTAATGCACAATTTTGATGCAAAGGCCTTTTACACCAAGTGGATCAGGGATATTTACGGTGCGCAGAATCCAGAAAACGGATATGTCCCCAACGGAGCACCATGGCAGCCCGGATGCGGAGGCGGAGTTGCCTGGGGAGCTGCTATCAATATAATGCCGTGGGAATTCTATGTCCATTACGGAGATACTGACATTCTAAGGAACAACTATGAAGCTATGAAGGGCTATATAAGATACATGCTTACATGGATTGACAGTGAGGGAATTATGTTCTCGCAGGCGCCGGATAAAAGCAAGCCGAACAGGTGGATTAATCTCGGGGATTGGGTCGCCCCGGGCAAATTGCCTCCAGATGACATGGTTCATACTTTTTACCTCTGGCGCTGTGCAGACATAACCTCAAAAACTGCACAAGTACTCCGCGAAGAATCGGACTACCTTTATTATGCATCACTTGCTGAGAGAACCCGTTCAGCATTCCATAAAAGATTCTATGATGAAAATACCGGATCCTACGGTCCATATGGAGGCAATA
>JABUEV010000571.1 GCA_013314865.1 Bacteroidales bacterium
TGAGGACGGGTTCCTCGCGGAGCTCGGAAGACAGGCAAAAGTAAAAATAACTTCTCCTTTCATTCTGCCAATGAGTGCAGGTTCCTCGCGGTGCTCGGAATGACAGACCAAGGTAAAAATTACTCCCCTCTTTCATCCTGCCAGCAAGTGCAGATTCCTCGCTCCGCTCGGAATGACAGTCGCGTTTTTGTTATGGGGAGGGGAAGGTACAAACAGCGGCGCGGTCGCGCCGCTGTTTTTCCCTTTTTCCCTTTCTTTTTTCCGCGCTGTCATTCCGAACGAAGACCCGTAAGGGTCGAAGTGAGGAATCTGTGAAGACTTCCACAATGCAAAAAATTCAGTCCTTGTTAATAATGGAGAGTCCAATTTATTAGGGTCGCAGTGAGGAATCTGTGAACATTGCCACAATGCAAAAAATTCAGTCCTTGTTAATAATGGAGAGTCCAATTTATCTGGGCCGGAGTGAGGAATCTGTGAATACTGCCACAAAGTAACAATTCAGACCTTTTCAATAATGGAGAGTCCAATTTATCTGGGCCGGAGTGAGGAATCTGTGAACATTGCCACAAAGTACTCCATCTAATGTTTCCTGATTAATTCTGAATTCCTTCCTTTTACTTTTTCTAATCAGCCATTTTAAAAGGCATTTCAATCCATTATTTACCTTAAACAGCTATATTTATTGTTTAAATAACTTTTATAACCGCAAATTTTAAATCAAAATGAGAAAACTATTTTCAACTGCTTTCGCAATTTTAATTACAGGCACGATGCTTTTTACCCAGGAAAAGCCCCGCCCAACAGGAGCAGCCTCTTCCTCATTTACCGGAATGGGAGGCAATGCTTTCTCAGCGATAATAAATCCCAATGAACCTGTTACCTATAAAAATCCGGTTATCCCGGGTTTTTTCTCCGATCCAAGTGTATGCAGGGTCGGCGATGACTATTATCTTGTTACAAGTACATTTGAATATTTCCCCGGCGTGCCGGTCTTTCACAGCAAAGACCTTGTAAACTGGGAGTTAATAGGATACTGTATTGACCGCCCGACTCAACTGCCTAAAGGTCTGAACATTTTTGCCTGCACAATTAGGCACCACAATGGTACTTTCTATATGATAACAACCAATGTAGGCGCCGGAGGAAACTTTTATGTAACCGCAACAAATCCGGCCGGACCATGGTCAGATCCGATCTGGATTGAAGCTGGAGGAATTGATCCGGATCTCTTCTTTGATGATGACGGAAAAGTTTATGTGATCTCTTCAACCTTTGAACTGCATGAGGTGGATATAAAAACCGGCAAGTTTATTTCAGAGGGAAGGAAGGTTTGGAACGGAACCGGCGGCCGGTATCCTGAGGGTCCGCACATCTATAAAAAAGACGGCTTCTATTACATCATGGCAGCTGAAGGGGGAACAGAAGAAGCTCATTCAGAGACGATTGCTAGAAGTAAAAATATCTGGGGACCATACAATTCCAATCCCGCAAATCCAATATTGACACATTGCAACGCCGCCGGACAGGGCAATCCAATTCAGGGCGTGGGTCATGCTGACATCATAAACGCTCATGATGGTTCATGGTGGATTGTCTTTCACGGTTATCGTTCAGTGGGTGGCACTCATCACACCCTGGGGCGGGAAACGTGCCTGGCCCCGGTCTCGTGGCCAAAAAACGGCTGGCCAGTGGTAAATGGCAATGGAACTGTCACTGTTGAAATGACATGTCCGACACTTCCCCTCAAACCATTTCCTGCAAAACCGGCCAGGACAGACTTCAGTGCCGAAAAACCAGATCTTGAGTGGAACTTCCTCAGATACCCTTCCATGGAGAATTATTCCCTCACAGCCAGGAAAGGATTCCTCAGGCTTACAGGTTCCGAACAGACTATCGAGGACCGCAAATCTCCTACATTTATTGGACGCAGGGCACAGGACATGTACTTTACCGCAGTAACACAGGTGGAATTCAATCCTTCAAAAGCAAATGAAGAAGCCGGTATGATAATTTTAAACAACGGAACTCATTTTGATATTCTCATTAAACAGTCAAAAGGTAAAAGAGTGGCTGTCGCAAGGTTCAGGTCCGGTTCTGTGGTACATGAATCGGGAGAGACAATC
>JABUEV010000572.1 GCA_013314865.1 Bacteroidales bacterium
CTTGTCAAATTCATTCTGAAGTTTTTTCTTCCAGCCAGGCTCAATTTTTACATCCATTAAAAAAACATTTAAAATTGTAACTATAAATATAGAGCCAATCTTAATTTTATACAAAAATTAAAGGAATCAGATACCTGTTGGCATAACTTCCAAATTCAGATTTAAAATGGGATTCGAAATTGAACGTAAATTTCTGGTTACCGGCGATTTCAAACATCTGGCAATTAAGGAAATAAATATACTGCAGGGTTATCTTTCCGTAGAGCCTGAAAGGGTTATAAGGGTAAGGATTACTGAAAATGAATCGTGCCTTACCATAAAAAGCACCAACTCAGGTGAGGGGTTTTACAAACGTAAGGAATGGAACATAATGATCGACCATATTATGGCAGAAGAATTAATGAAGGTGTGTCTGCCCGGGAGGATTGTTAAAACACGTTATATTGTACCTTATCGAAATCACAAATTTGAGGTGGATGTGTTTCATGGCGCAAACGAGGGACTTATAATAGCTGAGCTTGAGCTGTCACATGAGAATGAAGAATTTGAAAAACCTGACTGGCTTGGGAAAGAAGTGACAGGAGATCCTTCCTATTATAACTCAAACCTGTTGAAATAACACAGCCCTGCTTTAAAGGACTTTAGAAAATACAAGCTTTGAATCGCCGGGAGCATAGAAATCCTTTAATACAGCATTCAGCTCGTAGCCGTTCCGTTTATAGAATTCAACCGTAGGTGTATATAGAGGCCTTCCTGATGTCTCAATCCAGATGATCCTGCCTCCTTTCTTTCTGACATCATTTTCGGCTGACCTGAGTAAAAGAGAACCAAGCTTTTTATTCTGAAAATCTTTATGGACAGCAATCCAGTAAAGGTCCCATGAATGAACTGAAAAGCTGTTTTTGCCATAGTTGGCGAAGGCAACCAGATGATCATCTTCCCTTACTTTCAGCCAGTGATACCCGCTTCCTGCTTCACCCTTTGAAATTGTTTCATCAAATATTTCAAGGGCTGTTTCTATCTCAAATTCATAAAAAAAGCCGGAGGATCTGAGTACATTCTCCACATCCTTTCTTTCTTCAGGGATTAAACCTTCAACTACTTCAGGCATTTTCAATAATTTAAGTCATTTATTATCCTGCTGACCACTCCTGTAAAAGTCAATCCTGCCTTTTTTGTAGCTGCTGCCAGCCCGCTGTCAGGAGAGATGCATGGATTGGCATTTACCTCAATGACATACACATTTTCGTCGGAGTCAACTCTCATATCAACCCTCGCATATCCTTTCAAACCAAACGCATGCCAGCAGGCAAGTGCTGTTTCATTTATTTTTCGGGCAAGCATATTATCCAGATCCGGAAAAGTCCTTACGGTATTTATATACTCAAATGAATCTTCAATCCATTTGGCTTTGAAATCAACAATCTTAGGTCTGTCATCAAAACCAATGAATGTCATTTCAGCGGGCGGCATTACCTCAGGTCCTTCAGGACCAGATATTACACTTACATTAAATTCTCTGCCCTCAATATATTCCTGAATGATCCAGTGTCTGTCGTCGAAGGAGGAAAACCTTCCTTCAGAACCTTTTTCAAAAGTAAATACTGATTCACTTGTTATTCCCATTGATCCGTCTTCCCAGGTGGGCTTAATAATGTATTGTTTTCCGGGTTTGAATAAATTCTCCTCTGAGGGCAAAAATGTAACCGGGGTATTTATGCCGTTAAGCTTTAATATATTGGCGGTAAGGGCTTTACTTGTGGTGATAAAGATTGCTTCAAGCGGATTTCCGGTATACGGAATTGAATACATATTTAAAAGAGCGGGAACAAAATAATTTAATTCTCCTTTATTGTTGATTGATTCGACAAGGTTAAATACAAAATCAGGTTTTTCCGATAAAAGAGAATTTATTTCATTCATGAAATCAGTCGTAATGCCTTTCGAGGAAACATCTATTTCGATCTCAGACAATGAATTTGAAACATGATTAACCTGATCGAGAACATCAAGTTCATCTGGTGAAGCATTTTGACCGGGCTTATTATAAAGAATAACACATTTCTTCATTGCATGGTTATTGCAAGTTATACCGCTGAAGAGCTGAATTCATAAT
>JABUEV010000573.1 GCA_013314865.1 Bacteroidales bacterium
TATAAAACATTACTTATTATACCGGGTGGAATAAAGGTGGAGACAATGCCATTTTTGACGAACAGCCAAAAAATTGTGACGAATATTTAGAATTTCTATCTAAAATTTTCCAATACCGAAATCAGTATGAGACTTTCTTATGGAGGGAAATTATATGATAGATTTATTTTTTACGGAGTGCAGAATTATTATTTTATTTTATCTGCAGTTTCAAACTTTTTGTGAATATTATTAATATGTGTTTTTACTGTACTGAGATCAACTTTTAGAATATTTGCAATTTCCTTGTTAGTTTTGCCCTTCAGCTTCATCAGATAGATTTCTCTTTCCCTTATCGTAAGCTTTCCAATTATTTGATTTGTTTCTTCATCAGTCTGGCCGTAAATAAAGTTGTGACCATTGTGGTTCTGAGGTGGTTTAAGAAGGTTATAGTACATGGCTCTGGTAAGATGCAAAATGAACAGAATTCCGATAATAGTTGCAAAGGAATAAAAGCCTTTATGAATACTTAAAATCTCATTTGAGTCTGATTCATCTACCCCAAAATTGAAAGACTCATGTAACTGAAACCATACCAGTAAATTCAGGATTAGTAACGGGAAAATGACTAGTTTTATCTTGTTTCCGAAGAGAATCAGAAGAAAAGCAAGCATGCACATATAAAACGGTAATAAAATCACAGCCAGGGTTTCCCTGTAGAATATCTCAAATGAAAGACTCACAAAAGCCAGAACAAAGACAATAATTCTGAATGCATTGTTTCTTTTATTATCCCTGAATAAATAATAAACGACAAAAACAGCAATTGATGTAGCGAGCCTGTTTATCGTCAGTTCTGCCATGCTTTCGCCAAATATCAGGTCAATCAGCAAAAGGTAGAGATTCAGCGCTATTATAAGAAATGTAATGTGTTTGAGGGAACTGTATCGGACAATGAAATAATTGCCTTTGCTTAAAATTCTCTCCGGATGACCTTGATCTAAAGAGAAAAAATCTTCAATATGTTGTAGTATTTTCTGACCCATGAAAGAATTCAACTGGCATAAAATTAAGTAATTATGCAAGCCTGTGGAATATTAATTCCATTAAATCATCTTTTTAGTTGATGAATGTAACATTTTTGATGACAACGGATTTCTCCCGTTAATAAATACCGGATGGACTTCTTTTAACAATGAATTAAAGAGAGCTCAATCTTTTATATGTGGAATTCAAATGAATTGATAATAAAATAGTTACTAAATCTGCCAATAAAGGCAAAAATAACAAGGCTTGAGAAATATTTTTTGAAAGATAGAAATAACTATTTTTCCTTCACCACCTCCTTCAAACCGGAGGTGGTGTTGTTTTTTATATTTATGTTTGCAGCCTTACTGCCGATCTTGACTGCAGTGGTCTGCCTGCCTTTGCCTGTGCTTCGTATTGTATTGTCGAAGATATTAATATCATGTGTTTCCCCGTCAATGTAAAAACCTGAGGATTCTTCCAGTGTACCGTTATTTTCTATTATATTGTTGCGGAATGTATTCCGGTGTCCTCCATTCTGCTCGTTTTCTTTCCTGAAAAGAACTCCATGATGCCCGTTTTCGAATACATGATTGTTCTCGAAAAAATTATCCGTATCCTTGTGCCCTATGGAAAAACCGTTATCCCTGTTTCCATATACAACATTATTCCTGAAAATTCCATTCTGAACCCTCCAGCACAGGAAGATGCCGTCCCCGTTATTGTGATGGCTGATGCAGTTTTCCACGACGGATCGGTCAGAACCTGTGCCTGGGTGAAAGCCAAGCCCGTTACCGTTTGATGCTTCACAACCCCTTATGGTAATGTTTTCCGTAATCTGCCAGCTGAAAGAGTCGCCATTAAACTCGTTCACCTTAACGTTTTCAACAACGCAGTCCTTTGATTTATGAATATAAATACCGCCTCCCCTGCAGCCATTGATATATTCATTTGTGGATTTGTTTCCTTCCACTACAAGGTCTGCTATCCTAACATTTACAGCATCAACAGCCTCAATAATGGAAAATGAATTGGTCACAGTGCCGTTCAGTGATGCAAGGTAGTCGTTCACAGTCCGGTTGTCGAAATAGATGATATTACCCTGAATAT
>JABUEV010000574.1 GCA_013314865.1 Bacteroidales bacterium
TTGGGATACTCGAGGCTTAAAGCTGTTGCAGTGGCAAAAGCTGTTGTGGTATGCCCTGACGGAAATGAGACGCTTTCGGTGTAGTTGTGTCCGGTTTTGTTTGCAATATCTTCGGGATAAGTTATAAAAGGCCGGTCACGATTAACAATATATTTTAAGCCTGTTGTGATTCCAAAACTTACTGCAGTTCCCACTGCTGTCACACATGCATTCCTCAATAATTTATCATCATTTTTGGCAAGACCTGTAATTGCCATAGCGACCGGAGTACCAGTAACCACATAGGTGTCAGAGTTTGACAGAAACCTGAAGAAACCGTCAGAAGAAAGCCTTTCAGCTGAATGAACTTTTCGAAGCAGATTAATATCCGGGTTTTGGGAAAACAATGAAACTGTCATTAACAGCAATAACACAGCAAACGTTTGTTTCATAAAATGCGGATTAGAGCTTTGTTTTCTGCACGAGAGGATCATCTCCTGAAATTTGATACACACGGACAGGGAACAGCTCTGTGCTTGCTGTATTTGTTATGTGCGGCACAACCTCCGGTGACCTGAAAAATCAGAATAACCAGAAAAAGGATTATCATTTTCATTGATAATCTAAACCTGCTGATCTCTTTTAAATCCATTTGAATTCCTTTTTTCAACCACAGCCTTTATCATGTTAATAACTAATTAATCTAAAATATTATTGTTCTTTCTGAAAGCATAAATAATTTTGAAGGAATCCGCTAAACCCTATAAATCATCTGAGATAGCCGCATTGACGGGAATTAACAAAACTGAAGTCTAAGGATATGTATTTGAAACAAGTGTCTGAAAAAAATGACAGGATTTCCCTGTATTAGAAATTATAAATATCCCTCCGTTTTCGGAGAATCATAAAGACTGGCGGGTTGATCCTATTTCCTTATTTTTCTTTTCGATTCTGAGCAGAGTTACAAATGCAGAGAAAATTATTGTAAGTAACTGCAAGAAAGGTGAAATAATGATCATCAGAATCAGCCATCCGACAAAACTTGCTGTCGGATCGAAAAGGAAATTTGGATGCCCGAAGTTTTCAATGTCGGAAGATGAATGGATATTAATCAAAACCGCGCCTGTCCACACAATTAACATCATTGAAAATGTGAAACCTGAGGCAAGAAGAGAACAGGTTAATATCTTATTATATCTCTGATATGTCGAATCAGAAGATGAGGTAATCCGTTTTGCGATATACCATCCTGCCGGGAAGCCTAACAATATGCAGAAAAAAGGCACACCCATTCCTGCACCAACACATATCAAATCAGCAATAATATATGCAATAATGTCCTTTACACCAGGTTTATCTGATTTGACCATTTTTCAACTGATTCAATTTTATCAATGTCAGGCAGGATGTTTTCTTCTGACAATGAAAGAACGATTTTACTGCAATGAATAATTTTTTACACAGTTAGATTAAACTAACAATTGTGGAAATATCTTATTCTAATTTCCTGAACCCTGAGAATTCATTATTTCCTGGACCATTTTTGTAACAGTCCTGAAATCAATCTTTCCTGTTCCCATCATCGGAAGATTGTCTATGACCAGAAACTGCCTTGGTAGGGCTATAACAGGAAGGTCATTCATCATTTTCCTCAGGATTTCTGTCTTGTTTACTTCCCGGGATACTGTAGCAACTATGTATGAGCCCTTTTTCTCATCCATTATTTCGACTACGCAGCAAGATACACCTTGTGGAAGGTATTTTTCGAGGATATTTTCAACCTTCACAAGCGAGACCATTTCTCCTCCTATTTTGGCAAATCTTTTAAAACGTCCTGCATGAAACAGGTAACCGTCCTCATCAAAATAGCCCATATCACCGGTATTATACCAGCCGTCTTTCAGTACTTCGGCAGTCTGCTCCGGATCGTCGTAATATCCGTTCATAACTGAAGGACCCTTTACCATTATTTTTCCGATTTCGCGTGGTGCACAATCTTTGCCTGTCTCAAAATTTTCTATCCTGACCTGGATGTTAGGGAGAACTTTCCCTGTGCTTCCCGGCCGGTTAAATTCATGAGTGTTTACGGAAATAACCGGAGATGTCTCAGTTGCCCCGTAACCCTCGAGAAGAGT
>JABUEV010000575.1 GCA_013314865.1 Bacteroidales bacterium
TTGCTTTCTTTTCCTATGAACATGAACATCTGAGCAAGGTTAATAAGCAAACAGCACACATTCTGTTTTTCATTTTCAGATATCTGTTCTTTTCAGGGATTATCCGGATTCTGTTAAGGTATAACCTGACAAGGATTAAATCGGCCGATTTCAGGAAGCGTGTTATCCATACACTTGCTATAACCTTAGTTTTATATCTGATTTACATTGGTTTTTCAGCTCTTCTAAGCCCCAAAGCCGAGTGGTACTCAGGAATGCTTCTGTTTCAGTTCTTTGTTATGTTCCTGTTTTGTGCAATGATCGGACATGTGGCACAACTATATACGGAACAGCGAAAAAGAGAGCAGGAGATTGAACAACTTAAAGTAGAAAACCTTCAAAGCAGGTTTGACGCTCTGACAAATCAGATAAATCCCCATTTTTTCTTCAATTCACTAAACGGACTTACCGCTGTAATCCGTAAAAAAAATGCTGAAAAAGCTCTTGAATATGTCAGCAAGCTTTCGGATGTCTTCAGGTACATCCTCCAAAGCGACAAAAAGGGACTTGTGACACTTGGTGAAGAGCTTGAATTTGTTAAAGCTTTCATGTATATGATGGAAATCAGATTTGCCAATAAGCTGGTGTTTAATATAAATGTCGGAGAAGAGATGAGGGAACTGAAACTGCCGGTACTTTCGCTTCTTCCTTTGATGGAAAATGTTGTGATGCATAATACTATTGACAGTGAGCATCATATGGAAGTGAGCATCTCTTTGAATCAGGAAGGAGAATTGATTGTATCAAATCCAATTTACCCTAAACTGTTGCCTTCTGACACTAACGGGATTGGCCTTAAAAATCTCGAAAATCGTTTCGTTCTTCTTATGAACAAACGGATCAGAGTTGTAAATGACGGTGAAAGGTTTTCAGTTTATCTTCCTTTAAAAAAAGAAAATTATGAGAGTGCTGATAGTTGAAGACGAAACCGCCGCATACGAAAATCTGACCGGAATCCTGAATGAAATAGATCCGGATATAGAAATTGCAGGTAATACAGAAAGTATAACCCAGACCATAAAGTGGTTAAAAACAAATCAGACACCGGATCTGATTCTTATGGACATTCACCTTTCTGACGGATCAGCTTTTGCCATTTTTGAAAAGATAACACTGGAGACACCGGTGATATTTACCACAGCATACGATGAGTACGCAATAGAAGCTTTCAAGGTTAACAGCATCGACTATCTTCTCAAGCCCATAAAGACTGAAGATTTAAGAAGAGCTCTTCAGAAGTTCAGGAAACTTACCAAACAGGATCTACTATCTTACCTTTCCCATCTGGCAAATCTCGCACCTTTGCCAAAATACCGCAGCAAGATCCTAATACCTGTTAAGGACAGCCTTCATCCTGTCGATTTGAAAGATATCGCCTGCTTCTATACTACAAATAAAAACACCAGGGTTTATCTCAGAAACGGAAAGTGGTATCCTTATTCGGGCACCCTGGAGCAGATTGAGAGTGATCTGAATCCTGCAGATTTCTTCAGGGCTAACAAGCAATTCATCCTGTCGCGCGAAAGCGTGAAAAATATAACCATCTGGTTCGACAGCCGCCTGCTGGTTACTATTGATATTGAACCTCCCGAAAGAATATATGTCAGCAAAAATAAGGCCGCCGAGTTTAAAGCCTGGATTGTCAGTAAAAAATAGTTTGAGAATTGAATAATAAAGCAGATCAGATTAATTAATCTAAATAATTAAATATCAATATAATATAAATTTAAAAACATTAAAAACCATGAAAAGAAGTTTAATATTTGTTAAGGTTATTCTCTTTCTAATTCTATCGACAAGTTTGTCAGCACAGGATTGGCCTCAATATCAGGGGCCATACAGGAACGGCACTTCTGACCAGAAAGGCCTTCTCCGTTCCTGGCCGGCAGGGGGACCTCAGGTTTTGTGGAGAGTTGATGTGGGAGCCGGTTTTGGAGGCCCGGTAATAAAAGATGGAAAGGTATACCTCCTTGACAGGGATGATAATACTGGTGATATTTTAAGATGTTTTGATTTTTCCAGCGGAAAGGAATTGTGGAGATTCAGTTATGAGGCCCCGGGATCCGTACC
>JABUEV010000576.1 GCA_013314865.1 Bacteroidales bacterium
TGTATTATATACTTAGAAAGATCGAGTCCCATAATAAAGCATTAGCCAAACTGGAGGCTATTTCCAGATTATTAACGATCCTTAAAGTTGACCAACAAACGGTTAAGTCTGCAATCGCATCCGGATTTCCCGATTTTGAAGACAGTATTCAATATTACTGTGCTCTTGACTTCAAAAAAATTGACGTTATAATAACAAGAAACGTAAAAGATTACAAAGGATCCGAAATTCCTGTGATGACTCCTTCTGATTATTTAAAAATTGTCAGAAGCTGATATGAAGATGCTGTGAAAACCTCCCGTCTCACCAGATTTACCCTGGCAAATTGAACCTGCATCAGGCTGTCGTGAAATTCCTTCTCGCTTTGTTAAGCTTTGAATACAACAGAAAAGCCCCCAAAAACCCTCTCCCCCACCATACAAGTCTGTTTACTGCATTAATCTGACCGGAACAAAATTTTTGTTGGTTCACAGATTTTTCAAAAAATTTCGGAACTTTACGTAAAACCTCAGACCTATGGCAAAGAAAGATAAACTTATAAAAGTATTTGCAGGTCCGGAAGGCACCGTAATTCTTTTAAAATCGAGGCTTGAAGAGGCAGGTATTTATTCGATAATTAAAAATGATTCCTCCGAGGCATTCCTTGGAGTTGCCACTCCTTTTACCGACCTCTATGTCAGGGAATCTGATCTGGATAAGGCACGGCCTATAATTTCTGAAATGAAAAGCAGTGTCTGAGGAATGGTTCAGAATAAAAATCCGGATTACAACCATCTGACAATTTCCTTTCAGAGAAAATATTTTCTATAATAAATTTTACCACTATGAGAAACCTTTTCACAATCCTTTTTCTTCTTCTGACATTCTCATGCGGAAAAGAAAAGACAACTTCAACCTCAGAACCGTCATCTGTTAATAAATTCATAGTAAAAGAGAGGAAGATCTCCATTTTCACTACTGCTGAAAACACTGATTTAAGGCTTAGCCTCTCCGGTACAGCTGAATTTAGTTCACCAGTTGAGACAGCAGAAACACGGATATATATATTTGCCGAACCTGAAAAATCATTTCAGACAATTCTGGGCATTGGAGGAGCCCTTACGGATGCTTCTGCAGAGACTTATGCAAAGCTTCCCGAACAGAAAAAGCAAGAGGTAATGAAAGCCTACTACGATCCGGAAGAAGGGATTGGTTACACACTCGCCAGAACAAATATCAACAGCTGTGATTTTTCAAGCGGAAGCTACACTTACATCGAGGAAGGCGATAAGGAGCTTAATACATTCAGTATTGCTCATGACATGCAGTTTAAAATTCCGCTTATAAAGGAAGCCTTCAAAGCAAGCGGCGGAAAGCTGACTCTTTTTGCCAGTCCGTGGAGCCCTCCGGCTTTCATGAAGGATAATAACAACATGCTTCGGGGAGGAAAACTTAAACCGGAATTTTATGAATCATGGGCCAGGTATTATACTAAATTCATTAAAAGCTATGACAAAGAGGGAATTCTTGTATGGGGAATAACAATCCAGAATGAGCCCATGGCAACTCAAACCTGGGAATCATGCATCTATACTGCCTGGGACGAAAGGGATTTTCTGAAGAATTATCTCGGACCTGTCATGGAGAAAGAAGGATTAAGCGATAAAAAGATAATCGTATGGGATCATAACCGTGACCTGATAGTACAAAGGGCACAGGTTATCTTTGGCGATCCTGATGCATCAAAATATGCGTGGGGTATGGGATTTCACTGGTATGAAGACTGGTCAGGCGGGAGACAGATGTATGAAAATACCGGTCTCGTTCACGAAGCTTATCCCGATAAAAACCTGTTATTCACCGAAGGTACACCTGCAAGTTTCAATCCGGAAAGGTATAACGACTGGAGTCTGGGCGAAGATTACGGGAAATCTATGATAAATGATTTCAACAACTGGGCATGCGGGTGGACCGACTGGAACATACTGCTGGATGAAACAGGCGGGCCAAATCATGTGGGAAATTTCTGCTTTGCCCCTGTGCATGCCGATACTAAAACCGGTGAACTGATATACACCAATTCCTACTATTACATAGGGCATTTTTCAAAATTCGTAAGACCAGGCG
>JABUEV010000007.1 GCA_013314865.1 Bacteroidales bacterium
TTCTTTTCCTTTATGAAGTTGGGATTGTAATATCGCGCAGGGTGGTAAAACAGCGTGAAGCTGAACACGCAAAATTCATGAAAGAAGGTTCCTGAGAAATTTTGTATCATTACAGATAAGGCTCTATACAGAAAATATGGTCAAGAAATACCGGAACAGGACGGTTGTGGATCATGTTTCAATAGAGGTGGAACAGGGTGAGATTGTCGGACTCCTGGGGCCGAACGGTGCAGGAAAGACCACGTCTTTCTATATGATAGTAGGCCTTATCAGGCCAAAAGAAGGTAAGATATTCCTTGATGATGAAGAGATAACAACACTCCCCATGTACAAACGGGCACGAAAGGGGATTGGCTACCTGGCCCAGGAAGCTTCTGTCTTCAGAAATCTGTCGGTTGAGGATAACATTAAAGCTGTGCTTGAAATGTCCTCAATGTCTAAAGAAGAACAGTCAGAAAGACTTGAAAACCTGCTCGATGAATTTGGATTGAAGAAGATAAGAAAAAACAAGGGCATCCAGCTGTCAGGGGGTGAAAGACGTCGTACCGAAATAGCAAGGGCCCTTGCCCTCAAACCCAAATTTATACTTCTTGACGAACCATTTGCCGGAGTCGACCCTATCGCAGTTGAGGATATCCAGGAAATAGTGTCAAAACTTAAAACCAAAAACATCGGTATTCTTATTACCGATCACAATGTGCATGAAACATTGTCAATCACCGACCGTGCATACCTGCTCTTCGAAGGACGCATCCTCATGGCCGGCACATCCACCCAGCTTGCTGAGGATGAACACGTAAGAAAAGTCTATCTCGGGAAGAACTTCGAATTGCGCAGGTGAATAAACCTGTTTGCAAAAAGAATAATTTTCAGTACCTTTGCGCTTGATTTTATGCGGATGTGTCGTAATTGGTAGCCGAGCAAGACTTAGGATCTTGTGTCTTAATGACGTGGGGGTTCGAGTCCCTTCATCCGCACAGTTAAATCAGCCGCCTGCAACGACGACGCTCTTTGCTTCAGGCGGTTTTTAAATATAAACAATAATTAAAAAATGACTATTAACCGGGAAAACATCGACGAACTGAATGCTTTGCTTAAAGTAAATATTGTCAAAGCTGACTATGAGGAAAAAGTTGAAAAGGTGTTGCGTGACTATCGCAAAAAAGCTAACGTTAAAGGTTTCAGGCCTGGAATGGTGCCGATCGGACTAATAAGAAAAATGTACGGCAAAGCTGTAAAAATAGATGAAATAAACAAAACCGTTTCTGAAAACATACAGAAATACCTTACTGACGAAAAACTGGATATCCTGGGGGACCCTCTTCCGGTTGAGGAAGAATATGAAAAATTTGACTTTGACAGCCAGGATGATTTTACTTTCTCGTTTGAGCTTGGTCTTGCACCCTCTTTCGAAATAAAACTTAATAAAAAAAACAAGGTCACTTCTTATGAAATCAAGGTCGATGATAAAATGAAAAATGATTATATCGACAATTACAGGAGAAGATACGGCCAGTTCATTAAAGCTGACATTTCAGAGGAGAAGGATCTGCTCAAGGGGAAGATTGAAGCAGTTGACGAAGCTGGCAATCCTCTTCCGGAAGGCCCTGCTGTTGAGGATACTTCTCTTGCAATCGACTTTATCAAGGACCCCGGCATAAAAGAGCTTTTTACAGGTAAAAAAGTATCAGACACAGTGATTTTTGATCTCAGAAAGGCCTTCCCAAATGAGAACGAAATTGCAGGCATTCTCAGAACAACAAAAGATTCACTGAAAGGTATTGACGGTCTTTTCAGGTTTACTATCAACGAAATCAGCCGGTTCACCCCTGCGGAAATAAACCAGGAACTCTTTGACAAGATTTACGGTGAAGGTTCCGTTAATTCCGAAGAAGAATTCAATAAAAAAATTGAAGAGGAAATATCATTGCACCTGAAACAGGAAACCGATTTCAAGCTTGCACAGGATATAAAGAAACTGGCCATTGAGAAGACTGACTTTCAGCTTCCTGAGGCATTCCTTAAAAAATGGCTGCTGAAAGTCAACGATAAAACGACTGCAGAACAGATTGAAAAAGAATTTGACACCTTCAGAAAGGATCTGAAATGGCAGTTAATACGAAACAAACTGGCAAAACAGAATGAAATAAAAATCACCGAAGAGGAACTTCTTAAAGAAGCGGAAGAGATTACAAGAAACCAGTTCAGACAATACGGTTTGTTCTACGCCACAGAAGACCAGGTAACACATTATGCAAAAGAAACTCTTAAGAGAGAGGAAGACGCAAGGAGAATTGCCGATAAACTGGTTGAGGATAAAATAATTGCCCTGCTAAAGGATACAGTTAAAATAGAAACAGAAAGTGTGACTGTTGAACAGTTCAACAAGCTTTTTGAATAGAAATCAATGCTTTGCATGGATTTCCTGTAATTTTTGTATCTTTGATTTTTTACATTTATAAGAATACCGACTATGAGCAAATCAGACGATTTCGGATTATATGCCAGAAGCAAACACGGCATCAGCAGCCTGAATCTTCACAGATACACTTCAATATGGAGCAGTTACATCTCACCCACAATTATTGAAGAGAGACAGCTTAATGTAGCATCAATGGATGTGTTCTCCCGTCTTATGATGGACAGGATCATATTCCTCGGGTTGCCGATTGATGATTACGTGGCAAACATTATTGAAGCGCAGTTACTATATCTCGATTCCACGGATCCCGGGAAAGATATCCAGATTTATTTCAATACTCCGGGCGGATCAGTGAATGCCGGGCTTGGGATTTACGACACCATGCAGTACATCTCGGCTGATGTTGCCACAATTTGCACAGGAATGGCAGCCTCAATGGGCGCTGTTCTGCTTACTGCAGGCACAAAGGGCAAAAGATCTGCCCTGAAACACTCAAGAATAATGATTCACCAGCCCATGGGCGGAGTTGAAGGGCCGGCATCTGACATTGAAATTCAGACCAGGGAGATACTGAGGCTGAGAAAGGAACTCTATGAAATAATAGCGCTTCATTCAGGCAATCCTATTGAAAAAGTTGAAAAAGACTCGGACCGCGATCACTGGATGACCTCAGAGGAAGCTAAGGAATACGGGATGATAGACGAAATCCTGCAGAAAACTACAAGAAAACAGTAATGGACAAGTGTTCTTTCTGCGGCAGGACAAAGAGGGAGGTTAACCTTCTGGTTGCAGGTCTTGAAGGACATATCTGCGATCACTGCATTGAGCAGGCTCACAGTATAATGAACGAAGAGCTTGGCTCAAAGAAGCATATCTCCTTCGACACAATTAACCTCTTAAAACCGGCGGAAATAAAAAACTTCCTCGATCAGTATGTCATTGGTCAGGAAATGGCCAAAAAAATAATTTCTGTTGCAGTTTATAACCACTACAAAAGACTGATGCAGAAACCCGACAGCGAGGATATTGAAATCGAAAAATCAAATATTCTTCTTGTAGGTGAAACCGGCACAGGCAAAACACTTCTCGCCAGGACAGTCGCTAAAATGCTTCATGTTCCCTTCACAATAGTCGACGCAACAGTCCTGACCGAAGCCGGTTATGTTGGGGAGGACGTTGAGAGTCTACTCACCAGACTGCTTCAGAATGCTGATTATGACGTTAAGGCCGCCGAAAAGGGAATCGTCTTCATAGACGAGATTGACAAGATAGCCAGAAAGGGTGACAACCCTTCCATAACACGGGACGTAAGCGGGGAGGGTGTTCAGCAGGGGCTTCTGAAACTTCTCGAGGGATCAATTGTAAATGTACCTCCACAGGGCGGGAGAAAACACCCTGAACAGAAAATGATACCGGTCGATACCAAAGACATACTCTTCATCTGCGGAGGGGCATTCGAGGGTATTGAGAAAAAGATTGCCCAGAGACTGAATACTCAGGTTGTGGGATATAATGCTTCGAAAAACAGGGAAAGGGTTGACAAGGAAAATCTCCTTCAGTACATCGCACCGCAGGATCTCAGGGCATACGGAATGATACCGGAGATTGTAGGAAGGCTCCCGGTGCTCACCTTCCTTAACCCGCTCGACAGAAAAGCACTAAGAGCTATTCTTACTGAACCGAAAAACGCAATCATTAAACAGTACCAGAAACTGTTTAAAATGGACAATATTGAACTCACCTTCACTGAAGGCGTGCTTGACTATATTGTCGACAAAGCAATAGAATTCAAACTTGGCGCTCGCGGTTTACGGGCCATCTGTGAGGCAATTATGCTTGATCCTATGTTTGAACTGCCTTCAACCGGATCGAACCAGCTTGTAATTACAGAAGATTATGCGATCCATAAACTTGCACGGATCGACATGAGAATTCTTAAAGCCTCCTGAAACATATTCAAAAACGGACAGAATAAAGTTTATTTTCAACACTTATTCTTTTTTCTCTCATATATTACATAAGTATAAGGAATACGGCCCGGGTCTGATATTGTGCTTTCCGATTTCTCTATTATTTTCCATTTTCTGAGATCAATCTTCGGGAAAAAAACATCTGCAGGGGCTTTCTGGTGGACATGTGTTATGTATAATCTGTCAGCCAGCGGCATGAACTGGCTGTAAACACTCCCTCCGCCGATAACAAAGACATTCTCATCTTTACTGCATTTGGAAAGTGCATCTTCAACCGAAACTGCCGTTTCAGAGCACTCAAAACACTCGTTCGGAACATCTGTAAGTACTATATTTCTCCTGCCCGGCAGAGGTTTTACCGGCAGTGACATCCATGTTTTCCTTCCCATAATTACAGTATTGCCTGAAGTGAGCTGTTTAAACCGCTTCAGATCTTCCGGAATGCGCCACAATAATTCATTGTCTTTTCCAATGCCAAGGTCTTCTGATACTGCTGCAATAATTGCTATCATGTCATTTTTCTAAACGGAAATTTCACCTTTTATATGAGGATGCGCCATATAGTCTGTCAGAACAAAATCTTCAAATCTGAAACTATCTATATCCTTTACCTGCGGATTAATCTTCATTACAGGCAGTTTATAAGGCTCTCTTGTAAGCTGGAGTTTTACCTGCTCAATATGATTCAGATAAATATGTGCATCGCCGAGGGTATGAATAAATTCGCCAGGCTTAAGGTCTGTGACCTGAGCCACCATCATTGTCAGAAGCGCATAGGAAGCTATATTGAAGGGGACTCCCAGGAAAATATCACAGCTTCTCTGGTACAGCTGGCATGAGAGTTTTCCATTTGCAACATAAAACTGAAACAGGACGTGGCATGGCGGAAGGGCCATTTTGTCTATTTCACCAACATTCCAGGCACTGACGATGTGACGCCGGGAGTCAGGCGAAGTCTTAATGGAATTAATAACATTTGCAAGCTGATCTCTTTTACTGCCATCAGCTGACTGCCATGAACGCCACTGGTGACCGTAAACCGGACCCAGCTCCCCGTTTTCATCAGCCCATTCATTCCAGATCCTTACACCGTTTTCGGTCAGATACCGGATGTTTGTGCTTCCGGAGATAAACCACAGGAGCTCATGAATTATTGATTTGACATGAAGTTTCTTTGTTGTAAGAAGGGGAAATCCTTCTTCAAGGTTAAACCTCATCTGGTAACCAAACACACTTATGGTGCCTGTTCCTGTCCGGTCCTTCTTTTCGACACCGTACTTTAAAACATGCTCAAGAAGCCCGAGATATTGCTTCATTTATACTAATGCATTTTATTTTGGTGAGAATCTTGCCACCCAGCCTCCGCCCGGAGCAAGTGATATTTTCATCTTTTCGCCCGACCGTGCCGTTATTTTTGCATGTTTGTAGTCTTCCGCGTGACGGTCGGCATTTATTCCATCCTGGAATATTTCCACATTATATTCCCCGGAAGGGAGGAATGAAAGGTCAAACTCCATGGATCTTGCGCTCCAGTCTGTCAGGGCTCCGACAAACCATTCATTTCCTGACCTGCGGGCGAGTAAAATATAGTCGCCTACTTTTGCATCAATAACCTTCAGGTCGTCCCAAACGACAGGAATTTTAACCAGGAAATCAGTGCACTCCTTTTCCCTCATATAGTTTGAGGGTGAATCGGAGAGCATCTGGAGAGGGCTTTCGAACACAACGTAAAGTGCCATCTGATGAACCCTGGTGCCCTGGCTGGCTGGCCTTGTGAACTGGGGATTGAAATTCTGCCTGTCCATGTTTCTCATTGCCCCGGGTGTATAATCCATCGGACCGGCCACCATCCTTGTAAAAGGCAGTGTTACATCATGTTCAGGAGTAATGGTTCTTTCCCATTTACTGTTCTCCATACCCCTGACTCCTTCACGTGTCAGGGCATTCGGATAAGTCCTCCCGAATCCGTCCGGTTTATACGAACCGTGAAAATCAACCAGAAGATGATGTTCAGCAGCTTTCCGGGCAGTTTCATGGTAAAAGTTTACGACTTTCTGATCATCCCTCTGCATAAAGTCAACTTTTATGCCTTTCACTCCCCATTTCTCATAAAGAGCAACCGCTTCATCAATCTGATCCCAGAATGTTTTCCAAACGACCCAGAGTATTACCCCTACATTCCTGCTCTCTGCATAGCGGCAAAGTTCTGGTACATTTATGGCAGGTATTGATTCCAGCACTGTGCCTGACTTATACCAGCCCTCATCAAGAATAATGTACTCTATCCCGTTGGCGGAGGCAAAATCAATATAATACTTATAGGTATCATTATTGATGCCGGCCCTGAAGTCAACACCGTAAATATTGTTAGCATTCCACCAGTCCCATGCAACCTGGCCGGGCTTTATCCATTCCGTATTACTGACAGCTGACGGTCTGGCAAGTTTGAACACAAGATCGCTTTCAACCAGATCCCCGTCCTTTCCGGCAATCACAAAGACCCTCCACGGGAAGGTACGGGGTCCCCGTGTCAATGCAATAAAATCTTTGACTGAAGTTACAAAAAGATCACGATCGCCTTTAAGTACTTCATTATCCGGATATTTTGGCCATGTTCCGGTTAGTTTGCCTGATCCGCCTCCCCTTAACCACATTCCCGGATAATCATTAATATCCGATTCCGTAAGCAGAACATTTACACCGTTTGCCTTAAAAAGGGCAGGAAGACTGGCTAAATGTTGGCTGTTTATCGTGTCGAGCACTCCCGGGATAAAAATCCTTTCATTGTGTGACATAAAGCTTTCCTCAAGCGGAAACCATGTGCCTGTACCCTCAGGAAACCGGATCACCGAACTTTCATCTTTTATTGTCAGCTCATTTTTCAGTGAAGTTTCAAAGCGGTACGCCACCCCGTCGTTATAAGCCCGGAACTGAATTCCAAAGCCTGATCTGAAGGTCAGTAACAGGAAATTGCAGTTATCGGTTATATCCGATCTCTTGTGTGCCACAACAGGTTTCAGGACCTGATTGATTTTTCCATAGACTGCTTTCCTTGCATTCTCATTCAGAGCAGGTATTCTTGTATCACCCAGTATCATTGCCGGTTCAACCGAGGTTATTATTTCCCTGCCGTCATACGAAGCAGACCAGGTAAGAGAGTTTCCTGTGTTTACTGTCACTGTGATTTTACCGTCAGGTGAGCTTAGCTTATACTCTTTTGAGAAGGAGACTGCTGATGCATAAGTCAATAGCGCAAAGAGGAAAAATAGTTTCTTCATAAAAATATTTTTTGGAGATTATTAGCAGAAGGAGAGGACGTCTATTTCTTTTTCTTCTTTTTCCTTAATTCCAGTTCATCCCTGATGGCAGCTGCCTTTTCGTAATCTTCAGTCTTAACAGCTTCATCTATCATTTTATAGAGTTCCTCGTCAGAATAAATATCATATTTTGAACTTTCGTCAGAGTCGCCTGCTATGGGTTCGCTTTCTGAACCTGCATCTGACTCAGCCGGTGCAACTGTAATTCCGGCCTTATCCATTATATCCTCGGCTATATAGATCGGGCAGTTAAATCTCAGAGCAAGGGCTATTGCATCAGAAGTTCTGCTGTCGATAGAATATTCCTTTTCACCGTTGTTGCACAAAAGTTTTGAGAAAAACACCCCTTCCTCCAGTTTGTAAATCATTACCTCAATGATGGTTATATTGAACTTGTCTGCAAAGTTTTTAAACAGGTCGTGCGTCAGAGGACGGGGAGGTTCAAGATTCTCAAGTTTTATAACTATAGCCTGTGCTTCAAAACCTCCGATTATTATAGGCACCCTCCGGTCTCCGTTCTCTTCGGCAAGTATCAGGGCGTATGCTCCTGATTGTGTCTGACTGTAAGAAATTCCCAGTACTTTAAGTCTTATACGCTTCATATAAATCCTTGTGCGAACTAAACGACAGTACCCAATTTTTATTCACCTGGCAAATATAAAGATAATAAAAGTTAATCGCTCAGTTCGATAAATATACTTATTTCTTTTTTTATTAATCCTTGCTCCCTTTCCGGTTTTTATCTTAAAATTTAAATTTCCTTTCAATCATCATATCCTGATTTCCAGAAATTCAGGTTTAAAAAATCATGTTTATGATTTGCAAATAACCTAATTTAATTATCTTTGCAGTCCGAATTTGAATAAAATCCGCCGGGGCATGATAAAGCTGTATGATAAGTAATTCATGCACGCCTCACGGAATAATTTAAAAGTATAAGTAATTATGTACGCAATAGTTGAGATAGCCGGTCAGCAGTTTAAGGTTGAAGAGGGCAGGAAGATTTTTGTTCACAGGCTTGATGCAAAAGAAGGGGACCGGATTGATTTTGAAAAGGTTCTTCTGATTGAGGACAATGATAAGGTTATCATTGGAGAACCTGTAATAAACAATGCCGTAGTCGAAGGTCTGGTGCTTGATCATGTCAGAGGCGACAAGGTTATCGTTTTCAAAAAGAAGAGAAAGAAAGGCTACAGGGTTAAAAACGGACACCGCCAGAATTTCACCAGGCTTGAAATACTGAACATTCTCACTGACAAGAGTGCTCCCAGAAAAGATCCTGTCAGAAAGGAGAAGGCTGTCAAACAAGAGAAACCGGCAGTAGAGGTACCTGAAGTAACTGAAGTCAGTGAACCTGAAAAGAAAGTATCTGCAAAGAAAACAGCGCCAAAGAAACAGGCTTCAAAAGAGCCTAAGGCCGAGGCAGAAAAAAAGAGCCAACCAGCAAAGACAACTGTAAAAAAGAGTTCAGAGAAGAAGCCGGCTGAAAAAAAGGCGGCCGGAAAAAAGAAAGATAATCCGGAAAAAGAATAATATAAACACCCAACAGATATGGCACACAAGAAAGGAGCAGGCAGTTCCCGCAACGGGCGCGATTCGGAAAGCAAACGTCTTGGTGTAAAGATATTCGGCGGCCAGATGGTTAAAGCAGGAAATATTATTGTCCGCCAGAGGGGGACAAAACATAATCCCGGCCTTAATGTAGGCATAGGAAGAGACCACACTTTGTTTGCTTTGACCGACGGAATCGTGGAATTCAAAAAACGTAAAGACAACAAAACATTTGTATCTGTAAAACCTGCAGTAAGCGAATAACCTGATTATGCTTACACTTAACTTCCTGCGTGAAAACAAGGATTTCGTAATCAAAAGACTCAGGGTAAAGAATTTTGATGCAACCGGGATACTGGATACCATCCTGTCTCTTGATGCATCACGCCGTGAGCTTCAGACAAGGTCTGATTCACTTCAGGCTGAAATGAACCGGGTTTCGAAAGAAATAGGCGCTCTTCTGAAAAACGGGAACAGGCAGGAAGCTGAAACAGCAAAGGAAAAGACTTATTCACTTAAGGAAGAGATTAAATCCATCTCGGTAAGACTTGAAGCCATCGAGGATGAACTGCGGAACGAGATTATAAAACTTCCAAATTTACCTCATGAATCGGTTGCCGAAGGCCGAGGTGCAGATGATAATGTCAAGTACAGGGAAGGCGGCAAAATTTTTGAATTGCCTGATAATGCTCTGCCCCACTTGGATCTGATAAAGAAATACGATATCATTGACTTTGACCTTGGGGTTAAGCTGACAGGCGCAGGATTTCCGGTCTATAAGGGAAAAGGCGCAAAACTTGAAAGGGCCCTGATAAATTTCTTCCTCGATGAAGGCATTAAAGCAGGCTATACTGAGGTACTCCCTCCGATTGTAGTCAATGAGGATTCCGGGTTCGGCACCGGTCAACTGCCCGATAAAGAGGGTCAGATGTATCATGTCACGCTAGACAATTTTTATCTTATCCCAACTGCAGAAGTCCCGGTAACAAACATTTACAGGGATGTCATTTTATCTGGGGAGAACCTGCCAATTAAAAATATTGCCTATACACCATGTTTCAGAAGGGAGGCCGGTTCCTGGGGCGCTCATGTCAGAGGACTTAACCGTCTGCATCAGTTCGATAAGGTTGAAATAGTGCAGATAGCACATCCCGACCACTCCTATGAGTCTCTGGAAGAAATGGTTAATCATGTTGAGGGACTTGTCCTAAAACTTGGTCTGCCATACCGGATTATGCGGCTTTGCGGAGGAGACATGTCATTTACTTCAGCTCTTACATATGACTTTGAGGTCTGGTCTGCTGCCCAGAAGAAATGGCTTGAGGTAAGTTCCGTTTCCAACTTTGAGTCCTTCCAGGCAAACAGACTTAAATGCAGATTCAAAGATAAAGGGGATAAACAGACACGCCTTGTTCACACACTTAACGGAAGTGCCCTTGCCCTTCCAAGAATTGTAGCCGCCCTCCTCGAAAACAACCAGACTGACTCCGGCATCATAATACCGGAAGTCCTGGTTCCTTATACAGGTTTTGATAAGATTTCGTAGTTCATTTCTTAATATTCTCTTTTGACCGGAGAATAACCAACCATGGATAAAAACCGACTGTCATATCTTTATGCTTTCCTGGCAATATTCTTCTGGTCTACAATACCAACAGCCTTTAAAACGGGTCTTGCCGAACTGCCTGTAATTCCGATGCTTGCCATCGCAGTTGTAACATCAACTGTGATTCTTTTTGTCATTATCGTAACAGGTAAGAAGACTGCCCTTATAAGACAAAACTCTGCACGTGAGATTTTAAGCTCGGCAATCCTCGGCCTTCTTAACCCCTTTATATATTATATAATCCTTCTAAGGGCATACCAGTTGCTTCCCGGGCAGGTTGCACAGCCGCTTAACATGATATGGCCTATAATACTGGTCTTCCTGTCAGTCCCGATTCTCGGGCAGAAAATAAAGAAGAGAAGCTTCCTGGCTCTTTTTATCAGCTTTACCGGGGTATATATAATTTCCTCGCAGGGGAGATTGCTGAACCCGGGTGATGTAAACATGAAAGGAGTGTTACTTGCAACCGGCAGTTCTGTGTTCTGGGCTCTCTATTTTATACTTAATGTGAAAGATAAAAGAGATGAAGCAGTTAAGCTGTTCCTTAATTTCCTGTTTGCATCCGGCTACCTGCTGACTTATCTGTTGTTTTCAGGCAAATGGCCGGATAATGTCTCATTGAAAGGAGTATTGGCATCAGTCTATGTAGGATTATTCGAGATGGGAATAACCTTCTTTTTGTGGCTTAAAGCCCTTACAATGGCAAAGACTACTGACAAAATAAGCAATCTGGTTTATCTTGCGCCGTTCATATCCCTGATATTTTTACATTTTTTAATTCATGAACCCGTTTTTTACACAACTCCGGCAGGATTATTGCTGATAATTTCAGGGATTCTGATCCAGAACAGAAAAGAAAGAGCCCGATAATTAATTATATTTGAAGCTGATTATAAGAACCTAGTACAAAAATTTAAATAGTATGAACAGGTTAATTATATTTTCATCTGTATTAGCCTTATTGCTCACATCCTGCGAACCAAAGGAGCCGGATGATCCTCCTGTTCCGCCACCACCTTCAACCGGTCTCACTCCTGCTATGGCAAGAGACAGTCTCTATTATCTGATGAAGCAGTGGTATTACTGGTATGACGTGATGCCGGTTGTAAACAAGGAGAATTATTCAGATCCCTACCAGCTGATGGAGGCTATGCGTTACAAGCCTCTTGACAGATGGAGCTTTGTCGCAGACTATGACGAGTTTTTAGCAGAGATGAGCGGCACTTTTGTCGGCCACGGTATAAGGATAGGGATAGATGAGTCGAAAAAAGCAAGAATTGCCATGATCTACTCGCTGTCTCCTCTCTATGCGGAGGGCGTCAGGCGAGGATGGATCATTAAGACAATAAACAATGTTGACATTGCGGCCGTTATCATAGCCGGCGATGCAGAGGCATATAATAATGCTCTTGGCCCTGCCGAGGCCGGAGTAACCAACACCTTTGTGTTTCAAAAACCTGACGGAAGTGAAGTAACTATTAATTCGACCAAGAAAAGTTTTCAGGTTAACTCTGTTCTGCTTTACGATACTCTGCATCTTTCATCCGGAATAACAGGTCACCTGGTATTTGAGTCGTTTATCGAACCATCAGCACAGGAACTTGAAACAGCATTTTCTTTCTTTAAGGAAAACAACATAAAAGACCTTATACTTGATCTGAGATACAATTCTGGAGGCTATCTGTATGTGGCGAGAAAACTGGCCAGTTACATTGCAGGCAATACTCCGGCGGCATCAAATACTACTTTTGCACGTCTGACATATAATAATAAAAATGCTGCCTACAATACAAACTACCCGTTCGAGACTACTTCTTACCCTCTTGGCCTGACACGCATCGTATTCATTACTTCAAACATCACCGCCTCGGCCAGTGAAGCTGTGATAAACGGGCTGAAGCCGCTTATGAATGTTGTCACTGTAGGTGACACAACGCACGGGAAGCCTGTAGGGATGAACGGGTGGGAAGTCGGAGAAAAATATTTCTTCTGGCCGGTAACATTCAAAATGGTAAACAAAGACAATCAGGGTGATTTCTTTGACGGATTTCCACCATCGAAAGTACAGATTGACGATATAACACACGACTTTGATGACAGAAGGGAATATTGCCTCAGAGAAGCCATAAGCTATCTTACAACCGGTTCATTCTCTGCGACAAAGGGGATCACTGATATAAGACGTTATCCACAGGTATCTGAAAAGCCGGAATGGATGAACAATGCCTTTGCGACTCAAAAAATCAAATAAAGCTCTGAAATCTGTTGAAGAAAGTTTTGCAAGAAAGAATAATACTTGGTATTGACCCTGGAACCACTGTCACAGGTTATGGAGTGATAAGGAGTGCAGGCAGTGACCCTGAACTAATTGCAATTGGAGCCATTGATCTTACAAGGTTTGATGATCATTATGCAAAACTTAAAGCTATATATGATCGGATCCTTGGTATCATTGACGAGTATCATCCGGATGAACTGGCAATTGAAGCTCCTTTTTACGGAAAGAACGTACAATCGATGTTAAAGCTTGGACGCGCTCAGGGAGCAGCCATCGCAGCAGCATTAAGCAGGTCGCTTCCGATATTTGAATATGCCCCGCGAAAGATAAAGATGTCAATCACCGGCCAGGGAGGTGCATCGAAGGAGCAGGTCGCTGCAATGCTGATGAGGATACTCAGATTCAGGGAAACGGACATGAAACTGGATGCGACCGACGGGCTTGCAGCAGCTCTTTGCCACTATTTTCAGAGCGCCAGACCGGCAAATGGTAAAACCTGCAACAGCTGGAAAGAGTTTATCAGAAAAAACCCGGCCAGACTTAAAAAGAAACCTGAAGGTTCAGATAGCTGAATAAGCCAGAGCCACCACACTCGTTTTTGTCCCTTCAACCTTCTGTATTTCACAGGCACACGATTCTATTGTTGAACCAGTTGTAATAACATCATCAACAAGTAGGATATGCTTTCGTTTCAGTTTGTTCTCATCAACAACCCTGAAAATCCCTTCGACGTTAATCCATCTTTCATATCTTGCTCTTTTAGTCTGGGTTTCGGACGCCGACACTCTTATAAAAGAAGTGTTGTCAACAGGAAGCCCTGTTGCTTCAGATAGTCCTTGTGAAATCACTTCGCTCTGGTTGAAGCCCTTTCGGCGTTTCTTTAGAGGATGCAAAGGCACCGGTACTATGAGGTCAACTCCGTCAGTAAAACCTGACGATTTAAGTGAAAGACCATATATTTTTCCTAATTCATATCCTATCTCCCTTATTCCCTTATATTTCATGCTGTGTATAAGTTTCCTGATGCGGCTTCCGCGAGCATAGAATGAAAAAGCTGCTGCCTTCTCCATCCTGCACCTGCCCCAGAACAGCTGAGACACAGGATTATCTTCCATCATATGATAGT
The DNA here is from genome assembly GCA_013314865.1 of Bacteroidales bacterium. Classification (GTDB taxonomy): domain Bacteria; phylum Bacteroidota; class Bacteroidia; order Bacteroidales; family VadinHA17; genus LD21. Next base: position 14,271 of record JABUEV010000007.1, read on the forward strand.
TTGTACGGGGTATAAGGACGTAACAGTCTGTGCATATAACAGCCTCATTCCTGAGAAGCTGGTTTCCGCATCCAAAGCAGATTCGCGGAAACAACAAACTGATTAAATCATCCCACAGATCAATCAGGTATTTCATGCAGCGAAACATAATACTTACCGTAAAGTTACTAAAAACAGTAAATATTAATTGCAGGAAATAACTAAATGTTGTAAAGATGAAAATAAACAGAGACTAAGCCTGACACCCAAGGTTACTTATGGATGACGGTGACAATTGGATATCCCTGTGCAGGTTTTTTTATAGTCTGACTTTTGATCTTATTTTCTCAGCGGTTTTGCTGAACTCTTCGGGCGTGAATTTTAGTTTTGGCCTGGCAAAATTTACATCTCCCATTGAATTCATAGGCACCAGGTGAACATGAACATGAGGCACTTCGAGGCCTATAACGGCGACTCCAATCCTGTTGCATGGGATAGCTTCCCTGATGGCTTTTGCCAGTTTTTTTGAAAACAGAATGAGTCCGGAGAGTGTTTCATCATCTAGATCGAAGATATAATCCACTTCCTGTTTGGGAACAACAAGAGTGTGGCCCTCCATAAGCGGATTAATATCCAGAAATGCAAAAAATCTATCATCCTCTGCGATTTTATAGCACGGAATCTCTCCATTTATTATTCTTGTGAAAATAGTCGCCATCTCGCTAAATGTTAAACAGAAATTGAAATTATTTCAAAAGGTATAATTCCGGAAGGGACCTTTATTTCAACAGTTTCTCCCACCTTTCTGCCGAGCAGACCCTGAGCTATAGGTGAACTGACCGCTATCTTTCCCTCCCTGAAGTTTGCTTCGCTTTCAGGCACAAGCTGGTATTCCATAATTGAATTGTTCAGCTTGTTTCTGATTTTCACCTTGTTCAGTATCCGAACAGTCGAGGTGTCAATCTTTGATTCGTCAATCACTCTTGAGCGGCTTATGATATCCTCCAGCCTGGCAATTTTCATCTCAAGCATCCCCTGGGCCTCTTTGGCTGCAGAATACTCAGCATTCTCATTGAGGTCGCCTTTGTCTCTTGCCTCATCTATAAGCTTGGAGATCAAGGGCCTCTCAACGGTCCTCAGATGTTCAAGCTCCTCCTTTAGCTTCTGAAGACCCTCTTCAGTTACATACAATATGTCCGGCATTTTTATTTCCTTAAAGCAAAAAAATAGAAGAATTCCGGAATATCCGGAACTCTTCAGTAACAAATATATAATTTTTTTTATTAATTCACAAACACGAACCTGTTAAATAATGTACGGGAAGAGCGCCTGAATCATTTACTCCTGTATTTTCTGTTTGCTCTGTTTGTATTCTTCACGTTCGATTTCTTCTTCATTTTGTAACTGGCAGCCGTTTCTTTCC
>JABUEV010000577.1 GCA_013314865.1 Bacteroidales bacterium
AGTCAAGCATCTTTTCCCTGCAGAAATGGTTAACCCGTTCCACGATATCCATCGTATGAGGCCATAAAGGAATACGGTAATATTTGCAGGGTACGCCCAGGGAATCAAGCCGTGACTTCAGATCATCCGACTGGCTGATTGGTACCAGCCTGTCAGATGTGCCATGAAGTATCAATGTCGGCGGATCGTCGCTGTCAAGATAATTGACAGGCGATGCCTCCCTGAACAAAGAAGGGTTATCTTCATAGGAGCATCCCAGAAAATCCGTAACTAGTTCGTGTGCCCTTGCATATGGAGTGGTAAGGTCAGCAGGGCCGTATATATCAACTACGACTTTTATTTTCGGGCTTAAAACAACTGAATCAATTCTTCCTTCAGAGGATTTTTTCCATCCGTAGCCGGCAAGCATGGCAAGGTGAGCCCCTGCCGATCCTCCTATTAAGGCAATCCTGCCGGGATCATAGCCGTATTTTTCTCCGTTGGCGAAGAACCAGGAAACGGCATCTGTAATATCTTCGATGCAGGCAGGATACAGTCCGTCATTCAGAAGCCTGTATGAAACAGTTGCAGTTACAAAGCCCCTTTGGGCAAAATGAACCAGGTAAACAAGATAATCTTCACGAATGCCGCTTTTCCAAGCCCCTCCATGAAAAAATACCAGTAATGGCAATCTTTCTGTAATGTCTTTGGGTCTGTAAAAATCAATCTGAAGAGATTTACCATTAATATTTTTATATTCCACATTCTTTATTTCTTCAACATCCGGGGGTATATCCGGTGAAGTATCAACAAGTTTCTCCAGTCCCGTTGCCAGAGCCAAATATGCCGGTGCCATGAAATGATAGCCCACGGGAGGCTTCTCAGGGTTAAGAGCCGACCACGATCTCGGCAATAGGAGCAGAAAAATAATTGTTATAATTATTATGCCTGTAATCAGAAGTATTTTTTTCAGCATTTAAAAGAAGATTTATTTTAAACTGTTCTTGTCCTGAGTCTGAGCCAGATATATCATAATGTAATTTCTTTAAGGATAAAATTACAATTGTGAACTAATTAACAATCAAAATATATCATATTTCCTTCAAAATATTTCAGAAAAATTAACTTTGCCGTTCACAGGTACAGTACAGCGATTAAATTTTTCTGACGTCTTTACCCGGATTATTTTAAAATACTATCGGAAAATGGTTAAAAAGAGGAAAGCAATAGTTATAGGATCCGGGGTGGCGGGTATTACTTCTGCCATTTTCCTTGCTGACGGAGGTTATTCAGTTGATGTGTTTGAAAAGAATTCATCACCGGGAGGCAGGTGCAGTCAACTTATTAAGGAAGGACACAGGTTTGACCTTGGTGCTACAATGCTCCTGATGCCCGGAATATACAGATCAGTTTTTAAATCCCTCGGTCTGGAATTTGAAGAAAGCCTTCCGGTAAAACCTCTTCAGGACTTATACAAAATTTATTTTGACGATGGTCAGGTGTTGTCATTTACCACCGACAAAGGAAGGATGGAGAAACAGCTTGAAGAGACTGAATCCGGAAGCTTCATAAAGTCGCTGGATTATGTAAAAAAAGGATATGAAATTTTCAGGCTTTCAATGGAAAAGCTGATTGCCAGGAATTTCTATAATATTTGCCAGTTCATCACTCCTGCAAACATTCCCCTTCTGATAAAAATAAAAGCTTTCACGTCCCATTTCAGTTATGCACGCCGGTTTTTCAGGCATCCTCATCTGCTGATGGCTTATACTTTCCAGAATATTTATGTAGGACAAAGCCCGTTCGATTCGCCGGCTCTTTTTTCAATGGTGCCTGCTGCTGAACTGACTGAAGGTTCATTTTTCCCTGTAAAGGGAGGAATGTTTGCCATTGTTGAAAAACTAAAAGAGACTGCCGAAAAGAAAGGTGTCAGGTTTTATTTCGGATCTCCGGTCATGAAGATAATCACAAATGAGAGAAGAGCTGAGGGTATAATACTGAATGACAATTCCATACATAAGGCCGACATAATAGTGGCCAATGCCGATTTGCCTTATGTATACCGTGAGCTGTTACCTGACAGAAAAGCTTCTTTAAAGATTGACAGGAAGAAATATTCA
>JABUEV010000578.1 GCA_013314865.1 Bacteroidales bacterium
AGACAGGCTCGAGTTAAACAATATCGCTTTTGTTGTCAGTCAGGTAGATCCCGATAAATTTAATCAGATAAAGGGACGAAATCTGACAGGCTTCTTCAGAAACAACGAGCTATACAGGATCAATATAGACGGCAATGGAGAGACTATCTATTATCTTGTCGACGGAGACAGACTTGTCGGCATTAACAAAGCGAAGTGTTCAAAAATTGAAATCTATGTAAAGGACGGCAAGATAACTGAAATCTACGAATACGATAATCCGGAGGGAGTCATTGATCCGCCTTTGGCACAGGGAAATGACAGTCTGAAGCTGGAAGGGTTCCTATGGCTTGATTCATTAAGACCCAGAAATAAAAATGAAATTTTTGCGAAATAACTGAGACTGCAAATTATTCATTTCAAAACCAGGAAAAAGACTATACTGGTGTAGTCTAACGAGTCCCCGCCAAAAACCTCAGTTTATTAGTGAAATTATTCCTCTCTAAAAGAATTAATAATAAGGACCCAGTCTTTTTTGTCTGGAGCTTTGAATTTTGAATCATGACCTGTTTTTGCAATCACTGTACTGAGAAATTTGCCACTTCGAGGATTATACCACTTTGTCTCCATTAATCCGTTATTTGATAAGTCAATCGTGATATCTCCTCCATGAGGCAGATAAATAATATAATGTTTACCCTCTTCTGCAAGTGCCACGGCATCTCCTTCAAATCTGAAGAATGGATTCATTTTCCAGTATGGAACTGTCTGAAACAGTTTATAAATATTTGCCAGTTGTCTGGGAGCTCCTTCATCTTTCAAAATAAAAGTATAGTGGTTAGGAGCATCAATTGTGTTCCAGATATCGCTCATTCCGAGGGTGCCCGCAAATCCGGCAGCAAAGTACCCTCCTGCGCATACTATTAGCCATTTGCTGCGTCGAACTTTGTCAGTACAATGAACCTGATTTCTGTAAGAAGGTGTTCCCCTGAGGTATTCATATCCACTTTCGGAATTTATAACCGGCTTCCGGAAAACACGATCAGCATGAATGCTTGCAACAAGATTAGGATCATCACCTGCCCAGCAGCGAAGTTTTTTGTTCCATTTAATGCCCTCGCCTGCCTGGCCTGTCTGTTGTGAGAGAATATCAATATCTCCGCAATTACCAAAAAATTCTCCTATACGCCACGGAATCCCGAACGCATCCCTTGGCGTGACACCTGTGGTGCTGGCTGATATTACCGGATGAACCGTAACAAGATGTCTGTAAGGATCATTCATCTTAATATACCTTGCTGTTGACTTTACCCAGTCAGGATCATCGGGTAAATCTAGCCGGTAAATACCATCAGGATGTGTTTCATATTCATTTGAAATGGTCCACATAAAAATATTGTCAAATGCACTGTAGCGGCACAATAGATAATTAATCCACAGACGTTCCCGGGAAGGAGTCCATTGCTTTGTATTTGTGAAAGGCAGGCGATAGAAATTCAATAATATTAATTCAACGTTCATCCCAATCTCACGCATTTGCATAAATAAGTCATCAAGACTACGGAAAAAAGATGGATTAAGGCTTTCGAAATCCGGATTTTCCGGTGTTCCTCCCCATGCCCAGTAGATTGGATTTATAAGCGCATGCTGGTAACTGTGGCCAACACTCATACGCACGTAATTAAAGCATTGGTCTCGCCGCATTTGAAGATATTTAGTTCTTAGCCGGGGTGAAATGGGACTGTCATCATGCAAACCATAACAAGTTTCACCCATGGGGAAAAATGGTGTGCCATCGGAATAAGCGAAACAATAAGGGTTATCCGGATGTATCTGTATAAAGCCATGGCTCGGTGAAGAAATACAATTCAGATGTCCGTCCTGAAGAATATCAACACCTTCTCCGACAAGCCGGTAATGCCATTCGCCTTCCTCATCAGGAACGAAACGTAATCGCCAGACATTTTTTCCATCATAAAATCCGTCAATTATCTTAATCTTTCCTGAGGGTGAAGTAAACTGACCTACCATTGTTGTGCTGGTAAATGGATTACTGAAACTTGTCTTTGCCTCAACAACAAATTCATGCATCTGGTAAAGTGGAATTTCCAGT
>JABUEV010000579.1 GCA_013314865.1 Bacteroidales bacterium
TTTTTCGGTAAGATAAATTAGTCTCAGGCCGGATATCGGAAAATTCTATCCGGCCTTGTTTTTTTCTGTAAACAACCATCAGATAACCTTAAAATAACCTTATATGACTTCACGAAGAGAATTTCTTAAAAATGCCGCAATAACGACGGCAGGACTGGGGCTGGCACCGGCATTGTCGGGTACTCTGAACAGCTGTGCACCGTCCGACAGGATTAATGTCGGAGTAATTGGCTGTAACGGAATGGGATTCAGCGATCTGACTGCATTCCTGGAGCACCCCGAGGTGGAATGCCTTGCACTGTGCGATATTGATGAAAGCGTGCTAAACAAAAGAGCTGCCGATGTTGAAAAATTGAGAGGCAAGAAACCGGCTAATCTTTATAAGGACTGGCGGGCACTTATTGACAACAAAGACATAGATCTTGTAATCGTCGGAACGCCCGACCATTGGCACTGTATGCAGATGGTGGCTGCATGTGAGGCCGGCAAGGATGTCTACTGTGAAAAGCCGCTCGGACGAACAATAGAGGAATGCAACATCATGCTTAAGGCTGCAAAAAAATACAAAACCGTCGTACAGGTAGGTCAATGGCAGAGAAGCGACCCACACTGGCTTGAAGCAGTCGATTTCATACGATCCGGTAAGCTTGGAAAGATTCGACTGGTAAGAGTCTATTCATACCAGGGATGGAATACCTCAATCCCGGTGGTCCCTGATGAACCGGTACCGGCAGGAGTGGATTATGACATGTGGCTTGGCCCTGCGCCTTCAAGGCCATTCAACAGAAACCGCTTCCATTTTACCTTCAGATGGTTCTGGGATTATGCAGGCGGACTTATGACCGACTGGGGCGTGCACCTTCTTGATTTTGCACTTTTCGGCATGAACGTCACAGCTCCAAAGTCTATAATGGCTACCGGAGGAAAATTCGGATACCCCGATGATGCATGCGAGACACCCGACAGCATGCAGGCAATTTATGAATTTGACGGATTCAATGTAATGTGGGACCATGCGATCGGCATCAATGACGGCGGCTACGGAAGAAATGCCGTACTGGGCTTTGTCGGTGAAAACGGAACACTCGTGGTTGACAGAAGCGGATGGGAGGTGAGACCTGAGGTGGTTAACAAAGTCACACGTATGGAAGCTGTGCCATGGAAAAACGGAGCAGGATTGGGTCTCAAAAACCATGTGGCCAACCATCTCGAATGCATCAAAAAAAGAAACCAGAATACCAATGCAAGCGTTGAAATAGGAGCCCACATCGCTAAATTCTCAGCACTCGGTAATATTGCATACCGGACAGGTAAAAAACTGTTCTGGGACGGTACTTCTTTTGCTGATCCTGAAGCAGATAAATATCTTGTTCCTCAGTACAGAGAGCCCTGGAAACTTCCGAAAATTTGACAGGATATTAGTTGTTAAACTATTTAAAGATTTTGTTAGTTATATCTAACTGTTATGATATTATAATAAACAAAACTATGCTACTCATGAAAAAACCATTATTTCTTACCCTTCTAATCGGACTGAGTCTGAATAGCTTTATGTTGTCAGCACAACAGTCCGGCTCAGGCTACCCGTTTCAGAATCCTGATTTATCTTTTGAAGTAAGGGTGAATGACCTGGTTACCAGGATGACCCTGCAGGAAAAAGCCGATCAGCTTTTGTATACAGCACCTGCAATACCCAGGCTTGGGATTCCTTCCTACAACTGGTGGAATGAAGCTTTGCATGGAGTTGCAAGAGCAGGATATGCAACCGTTTTTCCACAGTCAATTACTATTGCAAATTCATGGGATGAAGGTCTGATGTTTAACGTTGCCAATGCGATTTCAGATGAAGCAAGAGCAAAGTATCATGAATTTCAGCGGCGGGGCAAGACCGGAATCTATCAGGGCCTCACCTTCTGGTCGCCGAATATAAACATCTTCCGCGATCCAAGATGGGGAAGGGGTCATGAAACCTACGGTGAGGATCCTTTTCTGACCGGAAGAATGGGTTATCAGTTCGTCAGGGGTATGCAGGGAGATGATCCGAAATACCTTAAGACAGTGGCCACCGCAAAACATTATGCGGTT
>JABUEV010000008.1 GCA_013314865.1 Bacteroidales bacterium
AACAAAAAATGACAGACAGAAAATCCGAAAAACTTGACTCAATACTCAAAGGACTTAAATCAGTTGTGGTCGCGTTTTCGGGAGGCGTTGACAGTTCTTTTCTGCTTTACAGGGCAGGCTTAATCGAAAACCTTAGGTACGTGGGTATGACTGTTGTAACCTCCTATATGCCTAAAAGAGAGATTAATGATGCCATTGAATTTGCATTAAAACATGGTTTGAATCACCGTGTAATGACCATCACCTACCCCGAGGAAATACTGAATAATCCTCCGGAAAGGTGCTATTTATGCAAAAAACATATTTTTACAAATCTGACCAATTTTGCAGTTTCGAACAATTTTGAAGCTGTCATTGACGGCAGTAATGCAGATGATATTAAGGATTACAGGCCGGGACTTAAAGCTCTCCGCGAGCTCCGGATCAGGAGTCCTCTTATGGAGGCAGGTTTGACAAAGGAGGAAATAAGGGAGTTGTCCCGAAAGGCAGGACTGGATACATCAGAAAAACCTGCCATGGCCTGCCTGCTAACCAGACTGCCCTATAATACTCGTGTAGATGAGGATGTGCTTAGAAAAGTGGAAGAAGCTGAAAACATTCTGTTCGAAAAAGGTTGTGTGGGTGCAAGGGTTAGAGTGCATGGAGATCTTGCAAGAATTGAATGCCTGCCGGGTTATATCGAAAAGATAATCAACAATTCTGACAGAGAATATATTATTGCAAAATTCAAAAAACTGGGGTTCAGATATATATCTTTGGATCTCGAAGGATACAGGCCTGAAGGCTCCAATTTTGAAAACAGACAGATATGACAAGGGACGATTTAAAAAAACTGCTGAGTGATGTAAAGCTCGGTGAAAAAAGTGTAGAAGAAGCATTTGAGATTTTAAGGGATTTTCCTTACTCTGACCTGGGGTACGCAAGAATTGACCACCACAGGGAGATACGAACAGGCTATCCTGAAATAGTTTACTGCGCAGGAAAATCAGTTGATCAGGTATCCGGCATCTTCAGTGCCATGATAAAAAGAGAAAACAATATTATCGGCACCAGGGCGAATGAAAAAATGTTTGAGGCTGTCAGAAATATTTCTGATCTGGCAGTGTACTATCCGGACGCAAGGATAATAAGCATTCAAAAAAAGAAAATGACTTTCGCTGAAACTATGATAGCTGTTATAACTGCCGGGACATCTGATATCCCTGTAGCTGAGGAGGCGGCAGTAACAGCAGAGCTCTTAGGCAACAGGGTTGTCAGAATCTATGATGCCGGCGTTGCCGGAATTCACAGGCTTGTCGACAAACTGCCCGAAATAAGAAAATGCAGGGTTGTCATTGTAATTGCAGGTATGGAGGGCGCTCTGGCCAGTGTGGTTGGCGGACTTGTTGATAAACCGGTTATTGCAGTTCCTACAAGCGTTGGCTATGGAGCAAACTTTGGCGGGATATCTGCACTCCTTGCAATGCTTACAAGCTGTTCTGCAGGTGTTACGGTAGTCAATATTGACAATGGTTTCGGAGCCGGATTTACCGCAAGCATGATAAACCGAATCGGGTAGAAGAACAAAATGGAAGACACACTGCTTCTGTCTACTGCATATTTTCCGCCTGTCGAATATTTCTCCCTTATTCTCAGACATGAGTTTTTGATTATTGAACAGGAAGAAAACTACCACAAACAGACTTACAGAAACAGATGCAGAATTCTTACCTCACTGGGAACTCTTGATCTGAGTGTCCCCGTTCTTAAGGCCAGCTTTCATAAAGTTAAAACCAGGGATACCGAAATAGATTATTCAAAAAGATGGCAGCAGATACACCTGAGGGCTATTTCTTCCGCTTACAGATCTGCACCATGGTTCCAGTTCTATTTTGAGACATTTGAAAAAATTATTTCTGAAGGGCACAGATATCTTATCGATTTAAATACCTGCCTTCTTGAAGCTTTACTGGAAATGATCGGAATTGAAAGGAGGATTTCATATACAGAATCATTCGTTACGAATTGCCAAAATGACTACAGGTATGCGCTGTCACCAAAAAAAGAGTCTGATTACCAGCCAAAAAAATATCATCAGGTCTTTGATCAGTTCGGCTTTATACCAAACCTTAGCATCATCGACCTGATATTCAATACCGGACCAGACGCTAAAAGCTATCTGTAAAAACACAGGCTTACTCTGTGGAATAAGCCTGTGTAAAAGGAAGTCATCCAGAACTATTAGTAACCAAATTTATAACCAACGCTGAGAGTGAATATATTTCTTGCGGTATTCATATTAGCTATTGCATCACCGGCATCGCTGGTGTAAAGAATGTACTTCTGCGGATTCCTGTATCCCGCAAAACCAAAATCTATTGAAATGTTCTTTTCCCTGAAGCCAGCACCCAGTGTAACCGAAGAATAATCAAGATTTTCATTGTCTTCTCCCTGCTTGAAGGCTTTGCCATAATATCCGTATCCGCTTCTTAAATAAAATTTGTCAAGACGCAATTCTCCTCCAACTCTTAAATTACCTGTTGATTTCAGGGAATTTTTGATCTGAAGATTCTTCTCGCTGTAGTCGTAACCGTCTCCTGTCTCCGAGAACCTGGCTGTGGCGTAATCCACAAACTCATATTCTGCACTGATAAGTCCGATTTTTTTAATCTGCACTGCAGCGCCTCCAATTGCACGGAAAGGAGTGGTAACCGCATAATTGTATCTCATCGCATCATTTGAAAATTCGTAATGATCGTTCCCTTCAAAATTTGAACTTATATTGTCATAAAAATATTCGTCGATCCTGTAGTAAACCGGGGAATGAAACGCAAATCCAATCCTAACATATTCAGTGGGTTTAACAATTGTTCCTATTTTGAAAGAGATGCCGGTTCCGGTATTTTCGTAATGATCAGTATATGTAAAATTCCTGAATCCCGATACCAGTGAGTAATCTGCACTTTCAAGGTGTTCATAGTGCCCGGTAAAACTTATTCTGCTTATACCCAGAGTGGCGCCAAAAAAGATCTTGTTGGAGATGTTGCCGCCAATTGCAAAGGCATGTTCTCCCGAGTAGCCCTCATTTGTAATAATCCTGCGTATTCTCTACCCGTATACTGAAGGAGGATTGTCACCATAGTTTGAAAATACCGTGCCATAGTAATAATTGGGTCCTGTTCCGGTAATTGTATCAATTATCCATGCATCATATGCAATTCCTGCGGCACCTCCAAGATTCCTGTAGTTGATCCCCGAGCTTATATCAGCCCAGTAATCTGCCATCGAACTCCGGTTCTGTATACCTTCAATTCTTACTGATGTATTGTAATTATTTGTCCTGTTGTAAGAATATCCGAAGTTTAGATTAATCAGGCCTGTCTGGTCACTTCTTGAGATAAGGTTTGTGACAACTCCGGCCTGGCTAAGGTTAAAGTTGTACAGATAGTCTTCAGAAATTCCGTTAAAATTTGCTTTTGTCTTGATATGAAACAGCTGGGGTGAAACAGTTACCTCTGAGGATCTGAAAACACCTATCCCAGCCGGATTCTGGCTCAATGTGGAAAGGTCTCCGCCGAGAGCTGTGAAAGCACTGCCCATTGATATGAATCTTGCGGTCCCCCCGTAAAAAATCTGGGAATACCTGAGAGCATCATCCACATTCTGGGCATAAACACTCCCGATGGTCATTATCATTATTATTATCAGACTATTTCTTTTCATTCCTGTAAAATTTTGGTTAATAGAATTCCATCATTCTGCTGCAGAATGTTATAAAACTGTTCATTATTATTTATTTATATTATCTTCTGGATCCCGATGAAGATGAAGATCTTGATGAAGAACCCGAAGAACTTGAAGAACCCGATGAGGAGCCGCCCGATGAGAAGGAGCTTCTTCCAATTGATCCGGAAGAGGAACTGCCACTTCCGAAGGAAGATCTGCTTCCTGAACTATATGATCCTGAAGAGAATGAACTCTCAGAACTTCTCCTCGATGGCAATGAGTAAGTTCCTGTTCCGGAAGATGAACTTGACCTGCTTCGTACTCCGGAAACTGAAGGGCTGGTAGTAACCGAACGGTTTTCGTATACGTTCCTGTTAATCTCGGTCCGTCTGGTATTTATTTCAGTGCCGGTTCTGTTTATAGTACCCTGATTTATTTCAGTATTCACTCTTGAATTATTGTATGAAGGCCTTGTACTCAGACGAGGATCATTATAACTTGGAGTATAGGTCCTGTTGACTGAATTATATTCAGGTCTCCCGCTTGCAGGGGTTTCAGAAACAGTTCTCCTTGAGTTTTCCACAGCTGGCCTGGAAGACGGATCCTGCGGAATACTCCTGTCAGAAGGATTTGCGGCCTGTCTTGTGTTTATTCCTGAATCAACCACTCTTCTTGATCCTGTTGCCACATCCTGCGGTGCACCTCTTCTTGTTACATCTGAACCTTCTGAACCTGCACCAGTGGCTGTTGAAATAGTTCCGCTTCTCCTGTCTGATGAAACTGCTGATTCACCTGATGCAGATCCGCCGCTCCATCTCGAAGAAAGTGTGCTTGCCCTTTCCCTTCTGCCGTAAGGAACTGATAACCTTTCATCAAAATAGATGCCCGGATAATATGCATAACGGCTGTAGTACGGATAATAATATGATGAATAGAATCCTGAATAAAATCCCGGATAATATCCGAATCCGAAGTAGTAACTGTTATAAAATCCGCCGTATCTGTAATAGAACGGATCGTAATAGAACGGATCGTAGTAGAAAGGATCGTAGTATCCGTAATAATATGGGAATGCACGATATCCGTAATAATATCCGAAGGGATACCAGCTGTAATAGAAAGGATCTCTCCAGTAAGGATAGAAATAGTTGCCGTAGAAATTTCTCAGACGCCCTGAGTATGAATAGTTGTCATAATAATCATAATCCCTGTTGTAGGTTCCGGGGTTACTGTAATCAGCTGCATTATTGTATTCTTCTGAAACAAGTGTGTCATTTGCATATATGTTGTCGTAATACTCACCCGACTGAAGGTTGCTTTCAACTATCTGTCCCCGTGATGCTTCCACTGCATAAACAGGCTTATCGGATGACACGTAATAAAGGTCGTCATATTCAGTGCCAACGTAAAGTCTTGAAGTACATGAAACTAACGTCAGGAGTGCAAGACCGAATATGTAATAAAATGCTTTCATTTTTTGTTCCCCCTTTTAGTTTATTTTGTAAATCACAAATATTGTACCAAATAACCTGTTTATTTATTGATAATTTTTATATTCAGCAAATTTAATATTTTTTCGAAAAGCTGCAACTTTATTTATCAGTGCGCAAATCTTTATAACCTTAGCATGAATCTTTACAGGATGCCTCACACAGTATTGCCTGATCAAAGTGTTTACAGGCATACATTGCATGTCAGGGTATATCGCATTTCTATTAACATCGAAAATTGAAAGGATATAATCAGTTCCGTTCATGACTAACCACCGTAATTTTAAATTTCAGTTAGTTTTTTTCTATTTTTACGCCAACTTTGAAAATTTTAAAAATCAAATACTATACCAAAAGATGGCCAAGTTTTTAACAGACAGGGAAGAAAATTATGCACAATGGTATAACGATCTGGTTATCAAGGCAGATCTGGCTGAAAACTCAGCGGTGAGGGGTTGCATGGTAATAAAGCCTTATGGATATGCCATATGGGAAAATATTCAGGCTGAGCTTGACAAGATGTTTAAAGCGACTGGACATGTTAATGCCTATTTCCCGTTGTTCATTCCCAAGTCATTCTTCAGCAGGGAAGCTGCCCATGTTGAGGGTTTCGCCAAGGAATGTGCTGTTGTTACTCATTACAGGCTCAAAAACAGTGAAAACGGAACCGGAATAGTGGTTGACCCTGATGCAAAACTTGATGAGGAACTTATTATAAGGCCTACATCTGAAACAATTATCTGGAATTCATACAGGAACTGGATACAATCTTACCGCGACCTTCCGATACTTATCAATCAGTGGGCAAATGTTGTCAGATGGGAAATGCGGACAAGGCTTTTCCTGAGGACAGCGGAATTCCTGTGGCAGGAGGGTCATACCGCCCATGCCACAAGGGAAGAGGCTGTGGAAGAGACAATGAAAATGATAAATGTCTATACCGAATTTGCTGAGAAATATATGGCTCTTCCGGTTATAAGAGGATATAAAACCGATAATGAAAAATTTGCCGGAGCCATAGATACATATTCAATTGAAGCTCTTATGCAGGACGGCAAGGCTCTTCAGGCCGGAACAAGCCATTTCCTCGGGCAAAACTTTGCCAAAGCATTTGACGTTCAGTTTACCGACAGAAACGGAAAACTCGACTACGTTTGGGCTACCTCGTGGGGTCTCTCCACAAGAATGATAGGAGCGCTTATAATGGCTCACTCTGATAATAAAGGATTGGTCTTGCCACCAAAACTCGCACCTCTGCAGACAGTAATAATCCCTATTTTTAAAAATGCAGAACAGCTTGGCAAAATCACTGAGCTTGCCCTCAGACTCAAATCTGAACTCGAAAAGGCCGGTATAAAAGTGAAATATGATGACCGTGACAATAATACCCCGGGATGGAAATTTTCAAACTATGAATTTAAGGGAGTCCCGGTAAGAATCGCAATCGGTCCGCGAGACCTTGAAAACTCAACCGCTGAAATTGCCAGAAGAGATACTCTGACCAAGGAGACCATAAGTGTTGCCAGTGTTACCGGCAGGGTAATAAAGCTCCTTGAAGAAATACAGGGAAACATCTACAATAAGGCTCTTCAATTCATGAAAGAAAATACATATTATCCGGATAAATGGAGCGATTTTGTTGACATTATCGAAAACCGGGGAGGATTTGTGATGGCTCACTGGGATGGAACTTCAGAGACAGAGCTAAAGATTAAAGAAGAGACGAAAGCAACAATCAGATGCATCCCTTTTGATAGCGGAGAGGAAGAAGGTAAGTGTATCTTTTCAGGAAAACCTTCAAAAAGAAGGGTATTGTTTGCAAGAGCTTACTGATATTTCATGCCGGATGGCTTAATTTAAATTAAGTCATGTATCATTTATATCTCGTTATAAATTATTATTTTAGTTGTCTGCTTTATTAAAATTTCAGAAGATGCGCGAAAGCGAAGACAAAAAACTGGCAATAATCGACACCTTAAAGACCAAGTCTGTTCTGAAACAGAAGGTCTATGACAACACTCTGGGATGGTTCGGCGAGCTGAAGGATATCCTGAAAAATATTTCAAAGGAAGTAAATGCCAGCGTATCAGGCCTTGATCCCCGTATTAAAATGGAGTACACCGACAGAAGCACGTTTGATGCACAGCTGAAAGTGGCTGGAGACATACTTCTGTTTAGTATGCATTCAAATATTTTCCAGTTCGACAGGGAACACCCTGCATGGAAAACTCCTTATATCCAAAAAAATAAATTCAATGCATATTCCGGCATCATTAACATATATAATTTTCTGGCCGATTCCTTTAAATATTCAAGGCTCGACGACCTTGGTTATCTCATCGCAAGGATATTTATAAACCATGAAAATCAATATTTTGTTGAAGGAAAGCGCCAGATGGGAATGCTGTTTTCCAATTTTGGAAACGAGGAAATAAGCCGCATAGCTCTCGAGAATATTATTGCAACCGCAATACAGTATTCCCTGGAGTTTGACCTGCTGGTACCTCCTTACGATACTGTCAAAATTGCTACCGTAGGTCAGGTTGAAGCCAAGATTCAGCATTCCAGAATAATAACAGGGAAACGCCTTGGTTTCCAGTTTAATTCAGATGATGTACTGATTAATAATTATAATGAACTCTGATGAGCTCAACGGAAAAAGTAACCGGATTCTTTTTGTTCTGCTGATTTTACCGGTTTTGTCGTCTCTCCATTGCTCTGCATTTTCCCAGATTAGTACACCAACAGATTCTGTTTCTAAATTCTGTATTGAAAAAATAAATACCAGAAATTTATTTCCTGAAATTTTAAATGAAAACGGTGCTGATGAAGATATATCAGGACTCATAAATGCAACCGCCCTGCCTCTGAACAGGACAGATATTTTCCTGGATTCTCTGAGACTCAGAGCATCCAGAAGACTTGTAACAAGAAAGATTTACGACCTTATTATCGTAAGACACGAACCTGAAAACAAAAGTATTACCTCACAAAGCGACAAGAGTTACCTGGAATTGTCAGGTAAGAAAATACGCAGAATAGAGATACGCAGGTTAAGCGTTTTCGGCACAAATATCAGCAATCCTTTTTTCTCCGATCCTAATAAGCTGGAGTCTTTGCTTAATAAGACCCATATTAATACAAATGAGAATATAATAAGGAAAAACCTTCTGTTCAGGGAAGGTGATACGCTCTCTCCGCTTATTCTCAGCGATAATGAGAGAATCCTTCGACAGCTTCCCTATATAGATGACGCAAAAGTTCTGGCAATACCTGTTTCGGATGAAGAAGCAGATATCCTTATTATCACAAAAGATGTCTATACCCTGAGTGCCAGGGTCGATTTCAAAAGTGTCGAACAGGGCTCCTTTTCAGTTTTCGAAAAAAACATTTTTGGAATGGGCCATGAATTTGGTGTGGATATTCCATACGATAACAGGTTCTCCGACTCTCCCGGTTTTGGAGTAAGATATCTTATCAATAATATTAGCAGGAGCTTTATAAATCTGAGCTCGTTTTATCTTGACGGACTGGGTAAAAGAAGCTTCGGATTCGACCTGGGACGGCAGTTTGTGAGTTCCACAACAAAATATGCCGGAGGGATCTCTATTGTAAGAACATATACCACTGAAGATCTCGATTCACTCTCTGAGCCGGAACCGCTCAGATATAACCTCCAGAATTACTGGATCTCCAGATCGTTTCTGATAGACAGGGAAGCAGTTTCAAGAATCATTATCGGTGCAAGATATACAAACAATAATGTCTTCTCAAGACCTTTCATTCTGCCTAACTCTTATTATAAACTACAGTCCTACAGCCTGTTTCTTGGATCAATAGCTTTTTCTGTGCAGAAATATTACAAAACCAGTCTTATATACAGTTACGGCCGGACAGAAGACATACCTCACGGCGGACTGTACCGGATAACAGCCGGAAGGGAAATTAATGAATTCAAAAAGAGAACATACCTCGGAGTAGACCTTTCTATAGGTGAATCGAACAGAAACCTGGGCTATTTTTATGCATCAGCTGCACTTTCAGCATTTCTGAATAACAACAGAACTGAACAGGGAACTTTGATATTACAGCTTAACTATTTCTCAAACCTTCTGACCGCCGGAAGATTCAGGGTAAGAAACTTTGTAAATCTGGAATATACCCGTGGATTTGACAGGTATACTGATGAAAGGATTTTTTTCAAGTATGACCATGGTTTTGAAGGTTTCAGAAATGATTCAATAAGCGGCCTCCAGAGATTTACAGCATCACTCGAAACAGTGCTTTTCAGCCCTCTGAATTTTTACGGATTCCGGTTTGCCTTCTTTGCCAACGCTGACCTTTCAATTCTCGCTGAATCTAATGAACTGATGGGAAACGGTTTCTTTCTTTCAGGATTAGGCTTCGGTGTTAGAATACGAAATGACAACCTTATTCTTAATACACTCCAGATACGGTTCAGTATTTATCCAAATCTTCCCCCTTTTTCAAGGGCAAATTACCTGAAAATATCAGGAGAACAACTGCTGAAGCCAAGGGATTTCAATACCGGACAGCCTCAGATAATTCCTTACAGATAAACCTGATTCGCTATGACCGAAAAATTCCTGAACTTCATTTACTCAGTGCTGAAATTAAAAAAAGATGACAAAGTCCTCCTCGCTGTTAGCGGAGGTATTGACTCAATGGTAATGATGCATCTTTTTTTTAAAGCGGGTATCAGTTCGGGGATTGCACACTGCAACTTCTGCCTCAGAGGTTCGGATTCTGATTTGGACGAAGAACTGGTACGAAATACTGCATCATTATACAATCTGCCATTCTATTCAAAACGTTTTGACACCCGTGAATATGCGAAATCAAAAGGATACTCCCTGCAAATGGCTGCAAGGGAGTTGAGATATTCATGGTTTGAGGAAATACGCAAAATCAACGGTTATAATTACATTGCCATCGCTCATAACCTCAACGACAATATTGAAACCATCCTGATTAACACAATCCGGGGAACAGGCATCGCCGGCCTTACGGGAATAAAACCTGTAAACGGAAATATAATCAGACCTCTCCTTTTAGCTGACCGTGAAGAAATAAGCAGGTATTGCCGTGAAAACAATATACCATTCAGGGAAGACCGGACTAACAACGAAATAAAATATATCCGCAACAAACTGAGGCATAAAATAATACCCCTTCTTAAGGAAATAAATCCATCCCTCAATGAAACACTGGCTGAAAATGCCGAAAGAATGAATGATGCCTATGAGCTGATAACTAATATTGTAGCAGGATTCAGAAACGAAAGTGTAAAGGAAAACCCTGACAGAATATCTATAGATATCAGGGCACTTCAGGAATGGTCTGATAATTCGGTTTTCCTTTATGAGCTTTTCAGAATGCTTGGATTGCATGATGTTCCGCTAAGAGACCTGCGGTCGGTCATCAACGGAAATACCGGAAGAATGGTTTTCACCGGTTTAAAAAGAATAGTAAAAAACCGCAATGAGCTGCTGATTGTTCCTGTTCAGCCTTTAAAAGAGGAATACTATTCTATAAATGATTTTGCCGGTTTAACCCGTATCCCTTTCATTGAGAGTGCCCGGATTGATGAGAAAACCAAAGAATTTAAAATCACTCAGGAAGAGAGAACTGCATATCTTGATTATGACATGCTTAGATTTCCGCTCACTATAAGAAAATGGGATAAAGGAGATTATTTTTACCCGTTCGGCATGAATCACAGGAAAAAACTAAGTGATTACCTTACTGACATAAGAATGTCATTAATCGATAAGGAAATGGTTTATGTAATGTTGTCGGGAGGGGATATTGCATGGATAATAGGATACAGAACCGATAACAGATTCAGAATCACGGATTCAACAACAAGAGTTTTGATTTTAAAAGCTGCAGCTTTGCACCTCACAGGGAGTGAAAGTCCTGCTTCCTCTGATTGATTCCTCTGTCAATAAGCAGAAGGTCGGCCATTGCTATTGCTGTCGCTGATTCAACGATAACAGGCATTCTCAGGGCAATACAAGCATCATGCCGGCCTCCGATCTCCAGCATGGTCATCTCTTCCTTTTCAAAATCAAAGGTCATCTGACCTTTTTTTATGGAAGATGTGGGTTTTACGGCAATTCTGAAAAAAATATCATTTCCGTTTGTAATGCCGCCATTAATTCCTCCGGAGTTATTTGTTGCCGTTCGGCCTTCCCTGTCAATATACCTGTCGTTATGCATTGATCCTTTCATTCCCGCGGCTGCAAAGCCCGAGCCAAATTCAATACCCTTGATTGCAGGAATTGAGAAAATGATATGACTGACTGCCGATTCAAATGAATAGAAAAAAGGTTCCCCAAGTGCCTTCTGAGGGTTACGCACTGTACACTCAACTATTCCTCCAACGGAGTCTCCCTCTGCCAGGGCCTGATTAACTGCCTTTTCAATATCCGCAGAACCGCCTGCTGACACAAGTTTCGCTTCAACTTCAGCAGGCTTGATAATTTCCCTGGCTATAACGCCCGCTGCAACAAGGCCCCATGTTATTCTTCCTGAAAAATGCCCGCCTCCTCTGAGGTCAGCATTTCCTGAATATTTGACCCCTGCCACAAAATCAGCATGCCCCGGACGCGGAATCCGGCCAAAAAGCTCATAATCCGAAGAAATCCTGTCTTTGTTTCTCGTCACCAAAGTAATTGGCGAACCTGTGGTAACACCATTCTGAATCCCGCTTAAAATCTCAGGAATATCTGTTTCCCTTCTTTTGGTTGTCCCTTTTTGCCCGCTCCTGCGTCTCTCAAGATCAACTTCAAACATATCTTCACTGATCTTTATACCTGCAGGACAGCCGTCTATCACAACTCCTATGGCCGGTCCGTGAGACTCCCCGAAAATACTTATTCTGAATATATTGCCAAAAGAATTCATTTCTATTTATCTGAATTGTTAAACTGATACTCTTTTTTTGTAAAAGTCAGACAGTTCCCTGCCTGACACCTTTTCAACTAATGCAACACCGGCAGTCCGGAGAAAAACGAAGCTTATCTCATCGCCCGACCGTTTTTTGTCGCGAAAAATAAGACTATGCATTCTGGCCGGTGAAATTTTATATTCTCTTAATAAATTGAAGCTCTTAAGCAGATTGATTATCCGGCCCCTGTCAGATTCACTGAGATATCCCTTTTCAAAAGAAAAATCAGCGGCAAGCTCCATTCCGGAAGCAACGGCAAATCCGTGACTGAAACCGGTTGCCATCTCGATTGCATGACCGTATGTATGCCCGAAATTAAGAATGCGTCTCAGACCGCTCTCTTTTTCGTCCTGAGAAACCACTGAAGCCTTAAATCTTACCGACATTGAGATCACTTTCGTCAGAAAACCAATCTCTCTTCTGAGGATTGCCTCATGGTTATTCTCAATCAGTTCAACCAGTTTTTCATTGCCTATCATTGCTGTCTTGATCAGTTCAGCCAATCCTGAGAAATATTCTTCGTCCGGAAGACTCCTAAGCATTGACGGATCACAAATCACAATCTCAGGCTGACTGAAAGTCCCCAGGATATTTTTCGTGTTTCCAAGATTTACGCCAGTTTTACCTCCAATGCTTGCGTCAACCTGCGACAACAGACTTGTAGAGACATACCCGCACCTGATGCCACGCATATATATTGATGCTGCAAATCCGGCTACATCACATACCATTCCGCCTCCGACACCGAGCACAAAACCTGTTCTGTCAATTCCGGCTTTAAGCATCTGCATGGCCACCCTTCCAACAATCCTCAGATCCTTGCTTTTTTCACCCGGTCTTAGAATCACGACAGGGTAAGCAGGAAAGTATTTTCCGTAAATATTGAAAACATTCTCATCGGTTATTATTATAACATTTTCCTGTGGAGTAAGCTTGAAAATTGATTTCCAATCCTCTCCTACGAGAATCTGTGAATTTATAGCGCCGTTGTTTATGACAATTTTTTCCAATGTCTTAATTTTATGCTGTGTAAAGATAGCAATTTACAAAATGGCATATTATGCTCACTCGACTGAACTTAATTTTGTGATGTATTGTTTGTGAAATAATACTTCCGGAGACTGAACAGAACAACGTTAAGATTAAAATCAACATGACCCTTAAAGAGCGATACAAAAAAACTTTTGAATATTTTACCAAAAATCAGCCTGTTGTTGAGACAGAACTAACATACAGAAGCGCTTTTGAGCTTGTCGTGGCAGTAATACTATCTGCCCAGTGCACCGATAAAAGGGTTAATATTATTACGCCCCGTCTTTTCGAAAAGTTCCCTGACGCTGAATCGATGGCAAATGCCGAGCCCTCGGAAATTTATGAATTAATCAAGTCATG
This sequence comes from Bacteroidales bacterium, assembly GCA_013314865.1. Taxonomy (GTDB): domain Bacteria; phylum Bacteroidota; class Bacteroidia; order Bacteroidales; family VadinHA17; genus LD21. Next base: position 13,561 of record JABUEV010000008.1, read on the forward strand.
CTCATATCCCAATAACAAGACTAAACATCTTTCAGGAATGGCGCGAATGCTCGTGGATGAGTTCGGGGGAAAGGTGCCTTCAGATATACATCAGCTGAGACGCCTTCCGGGAGTCGGAAGAAAATCTGCAAATGTTATTGCTTCAGTTCTTTTCAGAAAACCGGTTATTGCAGTAGATACACACGTCTTCAGGGTGTCGCAAAGAATAGGCCTTGTAAGAAATTCAAAGACACCTGCCAATACAGAAATTCAGCTTTCGGCTAACATCCCGCCTGAAATGATGCATAATGCACATCATTGGCTTATTCTCCATGGGCGATATATATGCAAAGCAAGGAATCCCTTATGCAATAAATGCGGCCTTACTGAGTTTTGTAAATACTATGAAAGCAAGAGGAAAAAATCAACCGAACCTGTTAACTCAGGCCGGGCCGGAAAAAGCCCGGAGATTTAAGGTACAGTAAGTTTTAATATTTTCAGTATTGAGAAATGGACTCAAGCGATAGATGTGAAGAGAACCTTAACCGGGAAAAGGCCTATCTTGAGCACATAATTGAATCTGCGCCTGAAGCCATTGCTATTACCGACCGCCAGGGAGTAATTACAAGGATTAATAATGAATTTATAAATCTGTTTGGATATACTCATGAAGAGGCTGTCGGAAAAAATATTGATGATCTGATCATTCCGGATAACCTGAAAAATGAAATAGTCAAAACAGATTCAATATCAGGAGCCGGAGTCAAACTGACAAAACAGACTATCAGAAGAGACAAATACGGAAAAGAAAAATTTGTTTCGCTTATCGTTACAAGCATTGTAATTAATAACCAGATAGTTGGATATGTAGGCATATACCGCGATATTTCGCGGGAAAGAAAAAAACAGCTTTTGCAGGAAATACTGTACAATATCTCGGCAACAGCTCTCAGCCAGATTGATATGAAGGATATTTATCCCGTCATCGTAAGAGAGCTTTCCAAAATATGGGATACGAGTAATTTCTTCATAGCCCTGTACGATAAAAAGACTGAAACACTTTCATTGCCTTTCTTCTCTGATGAAAAGGACAGCTTCCGCGAAGTTCCTGCAAAAAATACTATTTCAAAATGGGTTATAAACATGAAAAGACCCGTCCTGCTGAAGGAAAGAGACATAAAGGACCTTGAGAACGCCGGAGAGATTGGACTTATAGGAACTCCCTGCAAAATTTGGATGGGCGTTCCGCTTAAAGCTGACAATGAAATTATTGGCGTAATGTGCCTTCAAGATTATCATGATGAAAACAAATACTCCCAGGAAGATGTAAATGCACTTGAATTCGTTGCAAACCAGGCAGCGGTTGCCATCCAGAGAAGGAAAATGATCGACGACGTGCTTATGGCCAGCCGTAAGGCAGAAGAGGCAGCACAATCAAAACAGCAGTTCATGTCGACCATGAGCCATGAAATTAGAACTCCTCTGAATGAAGTTATCGGAATTACGAACCTCCTGCTTCAAACTAATCCAAGAGAGGACCAGATGGAATATATTAAAACCCTCAGGTTCGCTGCCAACCATCTCCTGACACTGGTAAATGATGTGCTCGATTACAGTAAAATGGAATCGGGGAAAATTGTATTTGAACAAACCCCCTTTAACCTTGATGATTTCCTGAATGATATATTGAGATCCTATTCGTTCAGATCAAAAGCAAAAAACCTCGATTTTGAAATAATCAGACTGAATGAGATCCCATCAGTAATAATAGGCGATCCGATACGCCTGAACCAAATCCTGTTTAACCTTCTGTCCAATGCCATGAAATTTACAAAACATGGAGGCATATCAATTTTAATCAGGGAACTGGAACGATCTGACAAAAACATTAAAATCGAGTTCAGCGTTAAGGATACCGGAATAGGAATACCTAAAGAAAAACACACCG
>JABUEV010000580.1 GCA_013314865.1 Bacteroidales bacterium
ATGAAGCATATATTGGAGTGTTAATTGACGACCTGGTAACAAAAGGAGTTGATGAGCCTTACAGAATGTTCACTTCAAGGGCTGAATACAGAATACTGCTAAGACAGGATAATGCGGATGAGAGACTGACAAGAAAAGGATACAGCATCGGACTGGCAAGGCAGGATAGATTAATGAGACTTGAAAATAAAGAATACCTTATTGAGAAAATAATTAAATACCTGAATGGTCGAAGTGTTGAACCGGCAGAGATTAATGAATTTCTGAAAGAGCAGGGAACAAAGGAGATAAGTCAGAAGGTAAAAGCTGTAAGTATTTTAATGAGGCCAAAGATAGACCTGAGAATGATGCTGAAGACGCTGGGTGATATTTTGAAAAATGATATTTATAATGTGCCTTACATTAACGAAATAATAGAATCAGCAGAAATCAAAATTAAATATCAGGGATATATTGAGCGGGAAAGGAATGTAGCAGACAAAATAAGAAGGCTTGAGAATATTAAAATTCCTGAAGATATAAATTACGAGGAGCTTGTTTCTATTTCAACAGAAGGAAGACAGAAGCTGGCAAAGATTAAGCCTATGACTATTGGCCAGGCTTCAAGAATAAGTGGTGTGTCACCTTCTGATGTGAGTGTTTTATTAATGTATCTTGGTCGTTAATGTTCCACGTGGAACAAATTAAAAAATAAAAAATGGTAATTTTTGGAAATATAATTGATATTTATAAAAATGAGATTTATCCGGGAGCAATAAAATTCAATGACGGAATTATATCGGACATCGAAAGACATGAAAAGTCATATGAGGTATATATACTACCAGGACTTATAGATTCTCACATACACATTGAAAGTTCAATGTCTACTCCTGGATCATTTGCAGCCACTGCAGTTCGACACGGTACCACAGGTGTTGTATCAGATCCTCACGAGATTGCTAATGTTTTGGGTTTGCAAGGAATCGAATACATGCTCAGCGACTCGGAAAAGGTTCCTTTAAAATTTTGGTTCGGAGCTCCTTCTTGTGTGCCTGCTACAGTATTTGAGTCTAATGGAGCTGTAATAGACAGTAAGGATATACAGCAAATACTTCGAAGGAAGGAAATCAAATATCTCTCAGAAGTAATGAATTATCCGGGAGTTATTTTCAAGGACCCGGAAGTAATGGATAAAATTGAGACGGCCAGGAAAAGAGGTAAAAAAATTGACGGACACGCACCTGGCTTAAGGGGTGATGGTTTAAGAAAATATATAAATACAGGCATCTCAACTGATCACGAATGTAGTACCATCGAAGAAGCTGAAGAAAAAATTTCGCTTGACATGAAAATTCAAATTAGGGAAGGAAGCGCTGCAAGAAATCTTGATGCCCTTAAAAGCTTAATTAAATCACATCCCGATAAAATTATGCTTTGCAGTGATGACCTTCATCCTGAAAACCTTATTGTCGGCCATATAAATGCGTTGGTAACAAAGCTGGTAAATGAGGGGTTCGATATTTTTGATGTTATAAGAGCCTGCACTCTGAATCCTGCCATACATTATGAGCTGGAAGCAGGACTGCTGAAACCCGGCACTCCGGCTGACTTTATTATTGTTGAGAGTTATAAATCGATGAAAGTTAAAGAAACATGGATTGATGGAAGAAAGGTATTTGAAAACGGGAGAGTACTTTTTGATTACCATGGAGGAGATTACCAGAACAGGTTTAACTCCGGACTGATCACAGCCGACAGCATCAGGGTAGAACGGACAGGACATAAAATAAGAGTTATTAAAGCCGTTGACGGCGAAATTGTTACTGGAGAAATTTACTTCGATACAGGCTCCGGTAAGTTTGTGGATACGCAGATCTCAGATGACATACTTAAAATTGTAGTGAAAGACAGGTATAAGAATAACCCTCCGGCAACAGCCTTTATAAACGGATTTGGCCTTAAGAAAGGTGCTTTTGCTTCTTCTGTAGCCCATGACAGCCATAACGTTATCTGTGTGGGAACCAACGATGATGATATCGTTGCGGCTATTAACAAGATAATAGAGATGAAGGGAGGACTTGCAGTGGCGGAGGGAAAC
>JABUEV010000581.1 GCA_013314865.1 Bacteroidales bacterium
TGAAAACTTTTACAATGAATGACATATTTAAAATTTTCAGCTATTTAAGGTTTGGAAGCGACCGTGGCCGCGGTTCCTGTTCCGGTTTTTTGCCTGCTTGATTTCCTGGTGGTTTTCCTTTTCTGACGGGTCACACTTGCAGTTTCAGCTGATTCTTTATTCATCTCCGCTTCCGTAGCTACCGGCAACCCGGAGGTAATCTTCTGTACTGCCTTGAACCCGTAAAAAAACTCTCTTGCAAATACTCTTATAACAGTATATCCCGGAATGCCAAATATCATACCCGGGATTCCGGCTGCAAAACCTGCCGCAAGAATCACCACGAAAATCTCAAGTGGGTGAGCCCGTACACTGTTCGAGAAAATTACCGGCTGAAACACCACATTATCTATTAACTGGGTAATAGCAACAACAATAACCATGTAACTTATCAGAGGCACTACAACCGTTGAAAAATCCTGATTTATATGGGATGCAATACCCATTACTGTGACTATAAAAAATCCCAGCCATGGACCTACATATGGTATTACATTGAGTATCCCCACGATAAGGCCCATTACCACGGCCTGCTGAAATTCTATACCTGCTATAGTCATGCCCGTGGTTATAAGTATCATTATGCAGGTGCTCTGGATTATGATGCCGATGAAATACCTGGTAAGAAGATTTTTAATTGAATATAAAGCTCTTGAAACGTTTGCAACATATTTGTCGGGCACCCACATAAGTATCGATTCAAAGAAGAGGTGCTGGTCCTTCAGGAAAAAGAAAGTGATGAAGCTTATCGAAAATGCAGCTATCAGAAGATTGCCAAGCACGCCTATGGAGGAATTTATAAAACGCTGTATTACATCGACATTTAGAATATCTGACACCTTGTCGGCAAGAAAATCACGTATGGACTGTTCATTTGCAAGGTCCTTGTTCAGAGTCCTCATCAGATTTTCAAACTTTGCCAGGGGCTGTTCAATAAGCTGAATTACTTTGGAACTGTCAATTGTCGAGAGAAAACTTACCTGTTTCGAAATGAGGGGAATAAAAATCCCGAAGAACAGGAGAATAAGCCCCCAAATAATTAAAAGAGTCAGCAATGCAGCTAAAGCCTGGGGAAACACCAGGTTCCGGATTCTAATTTTCCGGAAGAGATCCACAAGCGGACGGCCCATTATTGACAGAACCCCGGCCACAAGAATATAAACAACGATGCTCCTGAAATACCAGAGTGCCAGAATAAAGAGAATTATCAGAAAAAAGATCAGAATGTTCCTGAGTGTGGCCTTCATCTAAAAGCGTTTGCTACATCAAATCTAATTGAAATTTTAATAAAAACTTATCTTTTAACTGCATAACTTACCTATAAAAACCATAAAAGTTTAATGTAAAATTTTAATTTTCTGTCATTTTGACTGTCTTTTTGATAACAAAATGTCATTTTGTCTTATTTTATATATTGGAACAGAAATTGAAATTATATAGACGTAAGATTTAAAAATAATGTCTAACTAAAATAACAGGAGGAAAGAGCTATGTTACCATCGATTACCAGAAGAAGCAATTGGCCGTTCAACATGCCAAGTCTTTTTGACGATGATTTTTGGCCGGTATTTACAACCAGAACCAGCTCAATGCCGGCTGTCAACATCAAAGAAGATGAAAAGAAATTCACTCTTGAGCTTGCCGTTCCCGGTATGGATAAGAAGGATCTGAAGATAGACATCAATGAGGATGTTCTTACAATATCTTCGGAATCCAAGGATGAAAAAGAGGAGAACAGGGATGGCTACAGGAGAAAAGAATTCAGCTATTCATCTTTCTGCAGAAGCTTCCAGATTCCTGAAAACATCAATCAGGATAAGATAGAAGCTAACTACAAGGACGGCATTCTGACAGTTGTTCTTCCAAAAGTTGAAGAAGAGAAGAACAAAATCACCCGTCAGATCAAGATTTCATAATTAAAAGAGCGGTTCAAAAAAATCCCGGTTACTCGCCGGGATTTTTTTTGTTTTCGCACTGTTCTGCTAATTTTTTCGCAAAATTTCTTCCGAATTCTTTCAGATAATCAGTTTTA
>JABUEV010000582.1 GCA_013314865.1 Bacteroidales bacterium
TTCCCGACAAGCTCAATGCTGTAAGTCAGCAATGCAATCCTTGTAAAGGGATGCAGTACTATCCTGAAGGATGCAGGGTCAATATAGACCGGAAACTTAAGGTAACTTTTTCCTGATTTCTGTTTTTCAAACGATACATTACTCTGCCAGAAAATCTTGTTGTTGAAAATTTTTACAGGTACAGAATCAGGTTTTAGTTTCAGAATAATGCATGCAGATTCATCTGTTTCACCCTTATCAGAATTTCCTGCAAAAAACGCCTTTACATGTTCCAGAAGGAAATCCAGCTTTTGCATGTCCTCTCTTGTATCAGTCCAGACATCATTTCTGAACGTGCTGAAATCCGATTTAAAACCGGAACACACTCTGAACGGCAGTATCAGATGAACTATTCCTTTTTCGAGTTCTACACTATTCATCAGGGATATCTATTTTTTTTTATTGAGAATCTGTATAAGATTGATTTCTAAAACAAAATGGAAGTTATTTAAAAAATAAGTTATTCACACATGAAAAGTTAATTATTTTTTTACTTTTGCGCTCGCAAATCCGAAACACTTATTTGTTGTGCCAAGTTTTGTACTATTTCTGGTTGTTTTGTTTCTTTCTTTCGCAGTTTTTATTATTCCGAAATCCGCCAGGTATTTCTATGCACTGATTATCCTGACAGTGGCCATTGGTCTAAGTTCGACATGGTGTGTCGGGAGTTTTTATTCAGCGGGGAATGAACTGAGATTTGAGGTTCAGGTGCCATTTCTCCACAAGAATATTCTTCTGGTTGTTGACAGGCTTTCGGCATTCTTTATTGCTGTAATCAACATTACAACACTGGTTGGTTTCATTTACGCTCGTGGTTATTTAAAGCCTTACGCTGAAACCAGAAATCCTCTTCAGTTTGCCGTACATTATTTCTCTTACCTGTGGCTCTATTTTTCAATGATTTTGGTAGTTGTTACCCGGGATGGTCTCTCTTTTCTGATTGTCTGGGAGATTATGGCCCTTTCTTCTTTTATGCTGGTGATTTTCGATGCAGAAGACACCAAAATCATGAAAACAGGCATAAGCTATCTGATACAGATGCATGCAGGTATGTTTTTTCTTCTTGTAGCTTTCCTTATTGCCGGAAAAGAAACAGGAGACACAGGATTTGGTTCTCTTAAACACTATTTTTCGGGCCATTCAAATCTTCTTCTTTTTGTTCTGTTCTTTATAGGATTCGGCATTAAAGCAGGACTGGTTCCTTTTCATTCCTGGCTGCCAAAGGCACATCCCGCTGCTCCCTCGCATGTTTCCGGAGTCATGTCGGGGGTAATGATAAAAATGGGTATCTATGGAATATTAAGGGTACTGTTATCAGTTCAGTCTGATTATCTTCAAATTGGTGTCCTGATACTTTTAGTCTCTCTCTTTTCAGGCATTTTCGGGGTTATGATGGCCATTATGCAACATGATCTCAAAAAACTGCTTGCCTACCACAGTATTGAAAATATTGGCATTATCGGCATAGGAATCGGGCTTGGAGTAATTGGGATTGCCACGGGAAACGACACCTTAAGTCTCTTTGGATTCAGCGGCGGTTTACTGCATGTCCTGAACCATTCTCTTTTCAAATCCCTTCTTTTCTTCAATGCAGGCTCGGTTTACCAGGCTGCTCACACCAGGAATATCGAACATCTGGGCGGATTAATGAAGAGAATGCCCTATACTTCAGTACTTTTTCTGGCTGGTTCTCTCGCAATCTGCGGATTGCCTCCGTTTAACGGATTCATATCAGAATATCTTATCTATGCTGGAATGTTCAGGAGTATATCTGATGCAACTCTATATCAGTCATTAACCATATTGGGTACTATTATCGGACTTTCTCTTATAGGAGGCCTTGCTGTTTTCTGTTTTACGAAAGCTTTTGGCATAGTCTTTCTGGGTGAACCACGTTCACCTAAAGCTTTTGAAGCCTCTGAAGCAGGAAGAATAATGATAATTCCACAGATTCTGACACTTTTGCTGATAATTCTGATCGGAGTGGCCTCTGCCTGGTTTGTAAAACCAGTCTTTAATATTGTCTC
>JABUEV010000583.1 GCA_013314865.1 Bacteroidales bacterium
GGATGAACGCCTGACCTTGCAGGGCGCCTCGGCTCAACAAGTCTCAGAAGAGAAGTAAAAGCTTCGTAGGCATCGTCAACCCTTATCAAAGTGGCAGAGACTTTTTCAGATGGCACAAATTTCCTGTTAACCAGTACGATTGACGATTTAGTGGTATAGATATAAGGTTCATATTTCGGGTTTGCCAGGAAAGAAAGTGCTCCCGGTTTTCCTTCCTCAATTTTTGCAACAGTATGCACGACAGTATCCGGATTGCCATCTACCACACCATTCAGAAATCCGGCAATAGTTGAAGCAGTGAATTCCATGTTGTTATATTTTTAAAAGTTATCTGCATTCTTTGGGGTAACAAAGAAAAAATTTTGTATTTCTCTCCGACATGATCCTGTGATTAAACAGATCTGACACTTCAGAAATAGATGCTGTGCGTCCGTTTTTCAGAAGTATCTTAACCTCAGGAGCTTCAGGAGAATACGTGAGATTTGAAATTGCATTTGAATATACGAAATATTCTGACTGCTCCGGACTGACACCTAGAAGCCTGACTGTGTCATCTTTCAGTTTTTCAATCCTTTCTTCAGGGAAAGGATTATTCTGAAGTTCCACTGCAAGCAGGTCTCTCCTGACAAGTCTTCCGGAAAGCTCCGACAACACTTTGTCGGAATGGTCGCTCCAGTATTTGATTGAAACAAAGAAGTCTGAATCATCAAGCCGCGTAAAATTAAATGCAATATGTTCCGGAGAAAAATCTCCTTCTCCCTTTATATCAGCTTTGGTCAGATGATTGAAAAGAAAAAAGCTCAGGGCAGGAGTGGCATAAAGGTCAGTATTGTTACGTGCAAGTTCTTTTGCCCTCCTGAGCACATTCACCAGGAGGCTCTCCGATGAAAGCACAGTCTTGTGCATGTAAACCTGCCAGTACATCAGACGTCGTGCAATAAGAAACTTCTCAAGCGAATAGATCCCTTTTTCATCAACACACAGGGAATCATCAACAACGTTGAGCATTCTTATAATACGATCACTTCCAACTGAACCTTCAATCACCCCGGTGTAAAAACAATCCCGTCTGAGGTAATCGAGCCTGTCCATGTCTATCTGGCTGGTCACAAGCTCATGAAGAAATTTGCGCCTGTAACTGCCGGTAAAAATGTCAACAGCCAGTCCAAGCCGGTTCTTAAACTCCTTATTAAGGCTGTTTATCAGCATCAGCGATATATCTTCATGGCTGATCCCTTCTATTATTGACTTTTCGAGAGCATGCGAAAACGGACCGTGGCCGATGTCGTGCAGAAGAATCGCCACCAGGGTAGCTTCCTCCTCTTCTTCAGAAATTTCAACTCCCTTGCTCTTTAATGTCTTTATGGCCGTCTCCGTAAGATGCAGTGCACCCAGACAATGCTGAAACCTGCTGTGAGTGGCTCCGGGATATACAAGGCTTGTAAGACCCAATTGCCTGATGTGCCTCAGACGCTGAAACCACGGATGCTCAATAAGATCATAAATCAGATCCCCCGGTATACTGATGAAACCGTACACCGGATCATTCACAATCTTTCTTTTATTTACCCTGTAAGTCACTCAATTTATAATAAATTACAAAAATAGGAATTAGTTTTACAATGTGATACATCATCAATAGGTCACTTACTGAACTTTATCTGATTTTTTTGATTTATGTTGTAAAACATAATTAATTTATGTAACATCTGCAAAAAATGCCGTCTATTAAACACATAATTATTCTGCTTTAAGCATGAAGATTGAAGTTCAGGGTTTGAATAAGATTTATCCCAACGGTAATCAGGCTTTAAAGGATATAAACCTTGAGTTCGGGAAAGGCATGTTTGGCCTGCTTGGGCCTAACGGTGCAGGCAAATCCACTCTTATGAGGATTATGGTTACACTGATGAAACCCTCTTCCGGAAGAATTCTGATAGATGGTAAGGATATTCAGAAGCACAGGAAAGAACTCAGAAGAATGCTTGGTTACCTCCCGCAGGATTTCAGGTTCTTCACTTCTCTTAAAGCCTGGGAATTCCTTGA
>JABUEV010000009.1 GCA_013314865.1 Bacteroidales bacterium
GTCGTCAGGCCTGACACTTCGCCCTTCCGGATCAATGGAAAAGGGGTTCGAGATAAAACCCGGCGGAAAAGAGTATAAAATAAGCGTTACTGACTCTGATTTTACAGGCTATCTGAAAGAATTTCTGAGACCAAAACTGCTGGAATTACTCTTTGAAAAATAGGCAAGGATGCTTAAAAGACGCTACTATTATTTTGTGGCCGGGCTTACTGATCTTCTGTTCGACAGCGGCAAGAATCTACCGGATATGAAGGAATTCAGGGAAGAACTTCAAAAAAATCTTCATCCTGATGATTACCGGCTGACTCAAATATTATTCCTGCCTCATGACAACAGAAATCTGGCTTCATTTCTAAAAGAAAACCACCACTGGGATAACGAAGGAAACTACAGCCGCGAAATATTTGAAGAGCAGAAAAGAATACTGAGTTCTATCCTCAAGGAAAAAGATGTCCTCCCCGAATACATGGTTAAAATAATGAGTGACTGGTATGAATCGGAGACGGGAATTAAGGATACCGTGCTGAATAAAAGACTGGCTGAAGGATATGTTGACACAGCCCTGAAATCGGGAAACAAATTTCTTGAGAAATGGGTGAGGTTCGACACGGATCTTAGAAACATCTTTATTTTTCTTAACTCCAAAACCCTGGAACTTGAGGCTGACAATTACCTGACAGGCTCAGGAACATTTGTTGAAGAGCTTTCAGAACTGTTTAAATCAGGCAAGGATTTCATTATTCCTTCGGAACCGGAATATGCACCTGCGATATTCAAAATTGCCACTGAAAATGAGTTCCTTGAAAGAGAAAGAAAAACAGACCTGGAAAGATGGAGCTTTATTGACAGCCTGACTTTCTTTGAATATTTCACAATCGATTTCATATTGGGGTACTTAATCAAATATTCAATTGTCCTGAGATGGCTGAAGCTTGAGCCGGAGACAGGCAAAAAGATGCTTCAGAAGTTTGTAACTGAGATGGAGAAGAATCTATTGTCGGGTGATTTAAGCAGGAACAGCCTGATGTAAAACAAAATGAGAAAAAATGTACTGAAGGATTTTAGGAAATTTACAAAAGATATATGCTGACAAAAGGAAAAGTTAAAGGTATAATTTCAAATCTGGTCATAGTTGATGTTGAAGGGCCTGTGGCTCAGAATGAGATCTGTTATATTCTGATGGGGAATATCAGGCTGATGGCTGAGGTGATAAAGGTACAGAGACATCAGGCTTTTGTACAGGTTTTTGAAAGCACCAGAGGATTGCGCCTGGGAACGGATGTTGAATTTACAGGCTATATGCTTGAAGTAACACTGGGGCCGGGTATTCTTTCCAGAAATTATGACGGATTGCAGAATGACCTCGATAAGTTTGAGGGAATCTTTTTGAAGAAGGGGCAATACAACTACCCGCTCGATGAAAATGAACTTTGGGACTTTAATCCTCTGGCGCAAACGGGTGACCAGGTACAGGCAGGTTCATGGCTGGGAGAAGTTATTGAAAACTGGGTGCCTCACAAAATAATGGTGCCTTTCAAATTTGAGGGCACTTACAAGGTAAAATGGATCACCGGCAAAGGTTCATACCGCATTAAGGACAAGATTGCAGTTCTTACAGATGAAGCCGGCAGGGAACATGAGGTTACGATGGTTCAGAAATGGCCTGTGAAACTGCCCATAAGGGCATATAAAACCAAGTCAAGGCCTTTCAAAATCCTCGAAACAGGAATAAGGGTAATTGATACACTTAATCCCATTACCGAAGGAGGCACAGGCTTCATTCCCGGTCCCTTTGGCTGTGGCAAGACTGTACTCCAGCACGCCCTTTCACGTCAGGCTGACGCCGACCTGGTAGTCATTGCCGCATGCGGCGAAAGAGCAAATGAGGTCGTTGAAATATTCACCGAATTTCCGGAACTTATAGATGCAAGGACCGGAAGAAAACTGATTGAACGTACCACAATCATTGCCAACACCTCCAACATGCCTGTTGCTGCAAGGGAAGCTTCGGTCTATACTGCCATGACGATTGCCGAATATTACCGTTCAATGGGGCTTAAGATCCTTCTGCTTGCTGATTCAACCTCGCGATGGGCACAGGCACTGAGAGAAATGTCAAACCGTATGGAGGAGCTTCCGGGTCCGGATGCATTCCCGATGGACCTGCCCGCAATAATATCAAACTACTATTCAAGGGCCGGATATGTTGAGCTCAACAACGGGAAAACAGGCTCAATCACTTTTATAGGAACTGTGTCACCTGCAGGCGGCAACCTTAAGGAGCCTGTCACTGAATCGACAAAAAAGGCAGCAAGGTGCTTCTACGCTCTGTCACAGCAAAGATCCGACTCAAAAAGATATCCTGCCATAGATCCGATTGACAGTTACAGCAAATACCTTGAATATGATGAGGTAAAAGATTTTGTCTCGGAGTATATCTCTCCCGACTGGATTGACAAAGTGACAAAGGTGAAGGATGTTCTCATAAGAGGCCGTGAGGCTCAGGAACAGATAAATATCCTGGGTGACGACGGAGTGCCGGTTGATTACCATGTCAGGTTCTGGAAGTCGGAAGTGGTCGATTTTATAATTCTTCAGCAGGATGCATTTGACAAAATCGATCAGACAACACCTTTGAAACGGCAGAAATATATGCTCGATAAGATAACAGATATAATTAATGCACAAATTCAGTTTGATTCGTTTGAGGAAGTGGCAGGGTGGTTCAAAAAACTTATCAATGCTCTCAAACAGATGAATTACTCGGAGTTCGGCTCCCCTGAATTTGTAAGATATGAAAAAGAAGTTGATGAGATGTTAACTGAAACAGTTAAGCTATGACCCAGAAGACAGCATTTCAGAAAGTATATACAAAGCTTACAAAAATAACGAAGGCAACCTGTTCTGTAAAGGCAGCAGGTGTTGGTTATGAAGAGCTGGCTATTGTCAATGGCAGGCTTGCTCAGGTGGTTAAGATCATTGATGACGAGGTGACGCTTCAGATTTTTGCAGGAACCGAAGGGATACCTACCAATGCTGAACTTGTATTCCTGGGTAAACCTCCTGTACTGAGGGTTGATGATGATCTTGCAGGCAGATTCCTGAATGCCTACGGTGAACCTATTGACGGCGGTCCGGCCCTCACCGGGGCTGAGCGTGAAATAGGAGGACCTTCGGTCAATCCGGTAAGACGAAAACAGCCTTCACAACTAATTGCGACAGGAATTGCCGGTATCGACCTTAACAACACACTGGTTACAGGCCAGAAAATACCTTTTTTCGCCGATCCCGACCAGCCATTTAACCAGGTAATGGCAATAGTGGCTCTCAGGGCCAAGGCTGATAAGATTATACTGGGAGGAATGGGCCTTTCAAATGATGACTACCTGTATTACAGGAATACCTTCGAAAATGCCGGGGCACTTGAAAGAATTGTAGCATTCATCAATACCACCGAAAATCCTCCGGTGGAAAGACTTCTGGTGCCGGATATGGCACTTGCCGCGGCTGAATACTTTGCTGTCGAGAAAAAGGAAAAGGTCCTTGTACTGCTTACCGACATGACAATGTATGCCGATGCACTCTCAATCGTATCAAACAGAATGGACCAGATACCTTCAAAGGACAACATGCCCGGATCACTTTACAGCGACCTGGCAAAAATTTACGAAAAGGCCGTTCAGTTCCCTGACGGAGGTTCCATCACAATTATTGCTGTTACGACCCTTTCAGGAGGGGATATTACACATGCCATCCCCGACAATACGGGATATATAACTGAAGGACAGCTGTTCCTGCGGCGTGACGCAGAAATAGGGAAGGTCATAGTCGATCCTTTCAGATCATTGTCGAGACTTAAACAGCTCGTCATTGGAAAACAGACCCGGGAAGACCATGCCCAGGTGATGAATGCCTCAATACGACTCTATGCAGATGCTGCAAATGCAAGAACAAAACATGAAAACGGATTTGAACTTTCCGACTACGATGAGAGAACCCTGAAATTTGCCAGGGATTATTCTGAAAAGCTTCTTGCCATAGATGTTAATATTGACATTGATCAGATGCTTGATACCGGGTGGAAACTCTTTGCTGAGTACTTTTCTCCTGAGGAGGTTGCAATAAAGGCTGACCTGGTTAAAAAATACTGGCCCTCACGTAACTGATTTCTTTAAACCACAGTATGGCGATTAAGTTTCAATATAACAAGATTTCACTTCAGAACCTAAACAAACAGCTAAGGATCAGGAAGCAGGCTCTTCCCATCCTTAAGAACAAAGAGGCGGCTTTGAGAATTGAAGTTAAGAAGGCAAGGGAGGTGGCTGAAAAATATCTTGAGGAACTTCGGTCAGCCCTGAATCGTTACAACGAAGGAGTGCGACTCTGGACAGAGTTTGACTCAAGCCTGCTTAGCATTAAGGAGATTAATGTGAAATATGTTAAAATTGCCGGAATAAGCATTCCTGAATTCGATAACATATCTTTCACAGTAAGGGAATTCAGCCTTTTCGATAATCCCGCCTGGTTCCCCGAAGGTATCCAGATACTTAAGAACCTTTATACGACCATTGCCAAAAAGGACCTTGCCCTGAAAAAGATGGAAATGCTTAATCATGCAAGGAAAAAAACCACCCAAAAAGTGAACCTTTATGAAAAGGTTCAGATACCTGGTTACCAGGATGCAATCCGCAGGATTAAAAGTTTTCTTGAAGATGAAGAGAACCTGCTTAAATCGGCCCAGAAAATTGTTAAGGCCAGACAGGCAGAGGCAGAACAGGTAAATGTTGCCCTATGATTGCTGAAGTAAAGAAATATGTTTTCCTGGTGTATCGCGACGACTATGAGAATCTTCTCGAAAGGCTTCGCGAAGCGGGTGTGGTTCACATAGTAAGGAAAAGGTCCCTGGATGAAAGCTCACATGCTGCAAGGGAAATGAGGTTTCTTAAGCAGTACAGGTCAACTCTTCGTAAGCTTTCAGAAATCAGTCAGGGCGAAAAGTCTTCGGAAAACCCTCAGGATCCTAAGGAAGTCTTGAGTGAGTATGAATCACTTACAGGAGAGGCTGAAGAACTGAACCATCGCCTGGTGCTATTGAAATACGAAGAAGAGAAGGCAAGACCATGGGGCGAATTTGACCCGAACTCAATTGAAAAACTTGGAGGATCAGGATGGCAAATATCACTCTTTGTGTGTCCTGAGAAGAAATTTAACAGGAAATGGAGTGAAAATTACGCTGTTGAAGTGATTGCCAGGGAAAAGGGGAGAATTTATTTTGCTGTGGTTCATAAGGATATTGAGATTCCGGAAATAAAGGCAGAACCTCAAGACCTGCCTCCCAGAACAGCAAATGCAGTTCGCGCTGAGATAAATGAATGTGAAAACAGGCTGAAGGAGATTAATGATAAAATTAAAACAAAAGCACCTTATTGGATTAGCTCTATAGAAAAAGGCATTGATGATCTGATGTCAAGGTTTGAATATACCGAGACAGCTGAGCAGGCAGACCGTTATGCCGAGGATAATTTGTATTTGCTTGAAGGTTGGACTCCTGTGGCCGATGAAGAAAAAGTACATAAAATCATTTCTGAGTCGGATTGTTACGGTTTTGCAACAGAACCGGAACCCGGCGAGAAAATACCTGTCATCCTGAGAAATAATAAATTTGCGACTCTGTTTGAGCCAATTTCAAAACTTTTTGCCCTGCCTGATTACAGGGAGCTGGACCTCACACCTTTCTTTGCTCCTTTCTTCATGCTTTTCTTTGGATTCTGTCTGGGAGATGCCGGCTATGGCCTGATTTTCATAATTGCAGGGTTTTTAGTCAAAAGAAAACTGGATAAAAAATACAGGCCTGTAATAACACTGGCACAGTATTTTGGAATAGCAACAGTAGTGATGGGCATAGTGTCAGGTACCTTTTTCGGCATAAACCTGATTGACTCAGGTTATACACTTACTGAGCAGTCTGTAATGCAGATGAAAAAGGAAAAAGTTCCGGAAAATCTGGTTGCTGTATTGGATCCTATTAAAAATGTTCACTTTAAGACCCGGCAAAGCTTTTCGGAAGAGGTTGAAAAACTGGCAGGTCCTCAACTGTTCAAACAGTACAAAAAATCAATTCTGAAAAATGCAGAACCTGATGCTTCAATACTCAGATCAGTAAGACATTACATGCTCGATTCACTCAACCTGTTTTATTTGGCTATCATGATTGGTGCGCTTCAGATAATCTTCGGCATGATACTCAGAATAGTGAATATCTCAAAAATGCAGGGATTTAAATACAGCCTTTCAACAATAGGCTGGGTTCTTCTTATTATTACCCTGGTGGTTTTCAAAGGAGGATCTGCCGCTAAACTGTTTGATGCTGCTTCACTTCAGCCGCTCTATTACGGATTGCTGATAATTTCCGGAATCCTTATTTTCTTTTTCAACAATCCCGGAAAAAATCTTTTTTCTCAGGCCGGCAAAGGAATATGGGATGCGTACGGTATAATAACCGGCATTTTCGGAGATCTCCTTTCTTACATCAGACTTTTTGCACTTGGAATCTCTTCATCTATACTGGGATTTGTATTCAACCAGATATCGGTGCAGTTTCTGAAAGTGCCATATATAGGATGGCTGTTGTTCATTGTATTGCTTCTTATAGGGCATACACTGAACATCGCAATATCAACTCTCGGCAGTTTTGTTCATCCGATGAGGCTGACGTTTGTTGAATTTTACAAAAATGCCGGATTTACCGGCGGAGGTATTGAATATAAACCATTTAAATTAAAGAATAAAAACACTTAAACAGGAGAATAACTATGGAAACAGCAGGTTTAGCAGGAAGCTCCGTGGCTTTGATTTTTGCATATGTTGGACTGGCTCTGATGCTTGTTCTGAGCGGCATTGGGAGTGCAATCGGTGTATCAATGGGTGGAAACGCCACTTTAGGGGCTCTGAAGAAGAATCCTGATGCATTCGGTAATTACATGCTGCTTAGTGCACTGCCGGGAACGCAGGGACTTTACGGATTCGGAGGATTTTTTATTATTAACAGCAGTGGAGTAATCAGCGAACAAATGACTCTTCTGCAGGGTATTGCAATTCTGGCAGCAGGATTGGTGCTCGGAGTAGTGGGGCTCTTTTCGGCTATTCAGCAGGGCAGGGTATGTGCAAACGGAATAGCATCAATCGGGGCAGGCAATAATGTGTTTGCCAATACTATGATACTGGCAGTATTCCCCGAATTGTACGCAATTGTAGCCTTCGCCGCAACATTCATTATTAACAGCTCTATCTAGCTGATTACCCGTCCCTCTGACAATATTTTTGACGGAATAAGGGAAATGAATCCGGCCTGATTCTCTTCAAATCACCAAAGTGCAACTTTAGAATTAATGCACTAATTTTGTAAACTGGTTTATTTGGATTAATCGCCGCCTGAACTCAACAAAGGCTTTCCTGATTTGTTAATACCTCGAGGTGATCTTGATTTTCAGCAACCGATATGGCAAAAGAGCAGGACAAAATATTGAATGATGTAGCATCAGGTGAATACAAGTATGGTTTTTACACTGATATCGAGACGGAAAAGATACCGCGGGGGCTCAGCGAGGATATCATTAAACTCATTTCATCCAAAAAAGGGGAACCTGACTGGCTGCTGGAATTCAGGCTGAAAGCCTTCAGACACTGGCAGACAATGAAAATGCCGCGCTGGGCAAACCTTAAAATCCCGGAAATAAATTACCAGGATATTGTCTATTATGCTGCTCCGAAACAGAGAAAAACCGCTGAAAGTATAGATGATATTGATCCGGAACTCAAGAAAACTTTCGACAAGCTTGGAATACCTCTTGAAGAACAGAAGCATCTTACAGGTGTGGCCGTTGATGCTGTGATGGACAGTGTTTCAGTGAAAACAACTTTCAAAGAGACTCTTGCCGAGGCAGGTGTAATATTCTGTTCTTTCAGTGAGGCTGTCAGGGAATACCCTGAACTGGTTAAAAGATATATGGGCAGTGTAGTGCCATATACAGATAATTTTTTCGCCGCTCTCAATTCCGCGGTCTTCAGCGACGGGTCATTCTGCTATATACCAAAAGGCGTGAGATGCCCGATGGAACTGTCAACCTATTTCAGGATAAATGCTTCCAATACCGGCCAGTTTGAAAGAACTCTGCTTGTTGCCGATGAGGAAAGCTATGTAAGCTATCTTGAAGGTTGTACAGCTCCAATGCGTGATGAAAATCAATTACACGCCGCCGTTGTCGAAATAATTGCTGAAAATAACGCTGAAGTAAAATACTCAACGGTGCAGAACTGGTACCCTGGAGATAAGGAAGGGAAGGGGGGAATATTTAATTTTGTTACCAAAAGAGGGCTTTGCAGGGGCGAAAACTCAAAGATTTCATGGACCCAGGTTGAGACAGGTTCGGCAATCACCTGGAAATACCCTTCATGCATACTCAGAGGAGATAACTCTGTCGGGGAGTTCTATTCCGTTGCAGTTACAAACCACTATCAGCAGGCAGATACCGGAACCAAAATGATCCACATCGGAAAAAACACAAGAAGCACCATTGTGTCAAAAGGTATTTCTGCCGGATTCGGACAAAACAGTTACAGGGGGCTTGTAAAAGTCCTGAAAAAAGCCGCCAATGCAAGGAACTTTTCACAGTGTGACTCTCTTCTGCTTGGGGATAAATGCGGGGCTCATACTTTCCCCTATATAGAGGTCGACAATCCGACTGCAATTGTTGAACATGAAGCCACAACTTCAAAAATAGGAGAGGACCAGATATTTTACTGCAATCAGAGAGGAATCTCAAGGGAGGATGCTGTGGGCCTTATCGTTAACGGATATGCAAGAGAAGTTCTGAACAAGCTTCCGATGGAGTTTGCCGTCGAAGCCCAAAAACTGCTTCAGATAAGCCTGGAAGGAAGTGTCGGCTGACAGATTTTTCATTATTTAATATAAAGATCATTATAGCACATATGCTTAGTATTCAAAATCTTAAAGTTGCAATCGAGGGGAAGGTAATTCTTAAAAGCATCAGTCTTGAAGTAAGGCCGGGTGAAATTCATGCCATCATGGGGCCCAATGGATCCGGAAAGAGTACACTGGCAGCAGTGCTTGCAGGCAGAAGCTATCCCCAGATCCTGGAAGGAACAGTGACCTGGTTCGGAAGAAATCTTCTGGAGATTCCTCCTGAAGAACGGTCGAGGGAAGGTATCTTTCTGGGATTTCAGTATCCGATCGAAATTCCGGGTGTGAGTATGGTGAATTTCATGAAGACTGCCGTCAACGAGCACAGGAAATATAAAGGACTTGAACCTCTTTCTGCTTCTGACTTTCTTAAATTGATGAGAGAAAAGAAGGAACTGGTTGAAATAGACTCCAAACTTGCCAACAGATCAGTCAATGAGGGCTTCAGCGGAGGTGAGAAGAAGAAGAATGAAATTTTCCAGATGGCAATGCTCGAACCAAAACTGGCCATTCTCGATGAGACTGATTCAGGATTGGATATTGATGCCCTCAGAATTGTAGCCAACGGGGTTAATAAACTTAAACGCCCTGACAATTCAGTTATCGTAATAACACATTACCAGCGACTGCTTGATTATATCATCCCCGATTTTGTTCATGTCCTTTACGACGGACGGATTGTCAAATCGGCAGGGAAAGAACTGGCTCTTGAACTTGAAGAGAAAGGATACGAATGGATTAAAAAAGAGGTTAATAACCAGGCATAATATGAATGCAAGGTCAGAAATAACGGAAAAATACCTCCAGCTTTACCAGGCTAACATAGGACGCATTGAAAAAAGCTCCCCTGCCTTCATAAACTCTTTCAGGTCAGAGGCAATTCAAAAATTTGAACAGCTTGGCATTCCTACCAGAAAAAACGAAGCATACAGGTATACCGACCTTGAGATTTTTTTTAAGCATGAGTTTAAAAATATCTTCGTCCCTGGCAAATCTGATTATCTGAAAGCTGAAAGATTCCGCTGTGACATAACCGATCTGGATGCTCACGGTGTTGTGCTGGTTAACGGCTTTTATCCATCCATAACTGAGAAAATGAGGCAATTGCCGGGAGGTGCATGGATCGGAAGTCTGAAGGAGGCTTTTGTAAGATTCAAAGATATCGTGGAAAATCATTATGGCAAATACGCAAAGTCTGAGTCAGACGGCCTCATACATCTTAATACTGCTATGGCTTCCGACGGGGTCTTTGTTTATGTACCAGAAGGAAGCAACCTGGATAAACCTGTTCAGGTTGTCAACATTGTTGACTCAGAAGATGACATATTCAACCAGCACCGCAACCTTATTGTAATCGGTGAAAATGCTGTATTTACAGTTATTATCTGCGATCATACCCTTTCACCCAATAAGTTTCTTACAAACGCTGTTACAGAAATATATGTCGGTCCGCATGCCCGTTTCAATATCATAAGGGTGCAGAATGAACATAACAATGCGTGCAAAATCACCCATACATTCATTCACCAGGAAAAAGGAAGCTATGCTTCTTCAAATAATATCACACTCCATGGCGGGCTGGTACGAAACAGCACTTATCATTTTCTTGGCGGAAGAGGAGCAGAGACTAAATCACTTGGACTCTTTCTGACGGACAAATGGCAGCATATTGATAATTTTGTAAATGTCGATCACGCTTCACCCGACTGCACAAGCAACCAGTTGTTTAAGGGGGTCCTTGATGACATGGCAACCGGAGCATTCAACGGAAGGATTTATGTTGCGCCTGATGCCCAAAATACCAATGCTTACCAGAGAAACAACAATATCCTCCTTACCGAGGATGCAAAAATGGACACAAAGCCTCAGCTTGAAATATATGCAGATAATGTTAAATGCAGTCATGGGGCAACTGTAGGCCAGCTGGATGAAGATGCTCTGTTTTATCTGCAGTCACGCGGAATAGACCAAAGAGAGGCTAAGCTTATGCTAATGTTCGGATTTGCTCATGAAGTGATTCAGAACATTGAAGTGGAGCCCCTCAGGGAAAGAATAGATTCACTGGTTATGCAGCGCCTGAGAGGAGAGCTTTCCAGATGCGCCAGCTGTATGGTCAAATGTGGTTAAGGATTTTCAATGAAGGACATCTCCGAAATAAGATCCGACTTTCCCATACTTGGCAGACAAGTGTACGGCAAACCTTTGATCTACTTCGACAACGGAGCCACGACACAGAAGCCAAAATGTGTGATTGATACATATTCGAGGATCTTCACCGAGTTTAACGGGAACGTGCACAGAGGCGTCCATGCCATGAGTGACCTTACATCAGAAGCATACGAGAACGCAAGAGAAAAGGTCAGAAGTTTTATTAACGCTACAAAAAAAGAGGAAATAATATTCACCTCAGGAACCACCGACTCCATTAATTGTGTTGCCTTTTCATTCGGAGAAAGATTTGTGAAACCCGGAGACGAAATAATCATAAGTGAACTTGAACATCACAGCAATATTGTCCCGTGGCAGATGATGTGCCAGAGGAAGGGAGCAGTATTAAAAATAATACCGATTGATGACAATGGTGAGATATGTTTCGATGAATTCCTGAAACTTCTTACTCCCAGGACAAGGCTGGTAGCGATATCCCAGGCATCCAACTCACTTGGTACTGTTGTTCCTGTTAAAAAAATAACAGATGCGGCGCATTCGGAAAATATTCCTGTCCTTGTCGATGGGGCGCAGGGAATACAGCACGGGATCGTGGATGTTCAGGAGCTTCAGTGTGATTTTTATGCTTTTTCGGGGCATAAGATTTACGGTCCGACAGGTATTGGTGTGCTGTACGGAAAAGAAGAGTGGATGAATGAACTCCCCCCTTACAGAGGAGGAGGAGATATGGTTGAAAAAGTCACTTTTGAGAAAACCACATACCAGAACCTGCCATATAAATTTGAAGCAGGGACAGTTAACTATGCCGGCGCCATAGCAATGGCAGAGGCACTTGATTATGTGCTCGGACTGGGTCGGGAGGATATTGCAGAAAGAGAAAAAACCCTGCTTGACTACGCCACACGCCAGCTTATAAGTGTCAAAGGACTTAAGATATACGGAAATGCCGAAAACAAAATACCGGTTGTTTCCTTTCTGCTTGACGGCATTCACCAGTACGACACCGGCATAATTCTTGATAAGATGGGTATTGCCGTACGTACAGGCACCCACTGTGCACAGCCGGTAATGGACCATTTTGGAATTGACGGCACTGTGAGAGTTTCAATGAGTTTTTATAATACATTCAGCGAAATAGACACTCTGGTGGAAGGCCTGGGAAAGGTAATCGCTATGTTTAAGAAATAAAATGCAATGACAGTTAATGAAGTCCAGGATAAAATAATCAGTGAGTTTTCAGTTTTTGACGACTGGATGGATAAATATGATCTTCTCATTGACACAGGCAAAAATCTTCCGCTGATTGACCCCAGGTATAAGACAAAGGATTTCCTTATTGAAGGATGCCAGTCAAAAGTATGGCTCCATCCTGAATTTGACGGTAAAAAAATAAAATTCAGCGCCGACAGTGATGCAATTATCACAAGAGGTATTGTAGCCCTGCTGATTCAGGTACTGTCTGATCGTACACCTGAAGAAATTATAAACTCAGACCTTTACTTCATCGATAAGATAGGACTCCGCCAGAATCTTTCACCTACACGTGCCAACGGATTACTTGCAATGGTGCGCCAGATGAAGCTTTATGCCATGGCGTTTGCCGCAAGGAGGAATGAACATAAAAGTTCTGACATTGACAAGACTGAAACCGGTAAATGAGAAACCATATGGAAGATGATGAAAAAATAAAGCTTGAATCGGAAATAATCAAGGTTCTGAAAACCGTTTATGATCCTGATATTCCGGTCAATATTTATGACCTTGGGCTGATATATGAAATAGAAATCAGCGACGACTCTGTTGCTCATGTCACCATGACACTCACAGCGCCTAACTGTCCGGTTGCCGATATGCTCGTTGAGGAGGTGAAATCGAGGGTTGCTTCTGTAGAAGGAATTAAGGAATGTGATTTGAAACTTACTTTCAATCCGCCGTGGGACAGAAGCATGTTGAGTGATGCGGCTAAGCTTGAGCTTGGATTCCTATAGAAAACCACACCGGGATGAAATTGCTAACGGAGGATATTAAGAAAAAAGCTGAAGAACTTGGATTTGATCTTTGTGGAGTCGCAAAAGCCCGGGTGCTTTCCGAATATGAGCCTGTTATTAAGGAGTGGATAAGCAAGGGCTTTCATGACAAAATGGAATATCTTGCGCGTGACATTCCGAAACGCCTCAATCCCGAAGCACTTCTTTCCGGAGCAAAGTCAATTGTTGTAACCGGACTTAATTATTATTCCGAAAACAGGCAGAAGGTGCCGGGATCACCCATTGTTTCAAGGTATGCTTACGGTATTGATTATCACGATGTAATAAGTTCAAAGCTGAAGAAACTCCTTGAATGGATAAAGACTGTCGAAACTGAAGCTGAAGGCAGGATAACTGTTGATTCGGCTCCGATACTGGAAAAGGCGTGGGCAAGGGAGGCAGGATTAGGTTATCCGGGCCGCAACTCAATCATTATTAATAAGACTGTCGGATCTTTCTTTTTTATCGGCACTATCCTCCTGAATCTGGAACTGGAATATGACATTCCTGCAGAGGAAGATCCATGCGGTAATTGCAGAAAATGTATTGAGGAATGCCCTACGCATGCAATTAATGATAACCGGACCATCGATGCCAGGCGATGCATATCAAACCTTACAATCGAAGGCAGAGGCGCGATTCCCTCTGAATTTATACCCTATCTCGAACACCGCATTTACGGATGTGATAAGTGCCAGGAAGTATGCCCACGGAACAGAAATGCCCGGCAGAACAAAACGCCTGAATTTTATATGAGTGATGAAATAGCCGGAATGGGACCTGCCGAATGGAGAAACCTTTCGAGGGAACAGTTCCTTAAGCTCTTTGGTAAGTCTCCAATAGGCAGATTGAAATATGAAAAATTTATGGGAAACATTGAAGCTGCTGCAGGATAATTAACACTGTCAGCTTTCCCTGTCACCAATTACCGTAACTACAACCTCTCTTCTGCTCCTGGGCCCGTCAAACTCACAGAAAAAAATATTCTGCCATGTTGAGAGCCCGGGTTTGCCGTCAATGACCGGAATGCTCTCAGAAGGCCCTACAATGCCTGCTTTAAGATGTGCATCACCATTATCATCCTGTCTGTCATGCTCCCAGATTCCTGCAGGGATCAATCTGTTTAACAATGTTATTACATCATTCTGTACCGACTGGTCCCAGTTCTCCTGAATCATTATTGCTGCAGTCGATCCCCGTGCATAAACGGTTGCAATACCTGACTTAACCTTGCTCTCACTGATGATTTCATTTACCCTGCCGGTGATATCGTACAATCCGTTCCTGCTGTTTGTGCTTAATGTAATTATCCTTTGCATTACGGGAAATATTATTTAATGCAAAATTAAACCGATTTGAATTACTGCAGAGAGATGGAGTAATAAAAAAAGACTGTACCGGGTTTTCAATTCTTCTGAGAATTGCAGAGATTGCTGTCGTCACTCGGACATTGATCTCTGCAAATCGCTAATTAGAATTAATCCCGGTACAACCTTCCTTAATTAACCTAACCTGATTTGCCTGACAATGGCTTTAAGAATTATAATCTCTTAAAATACTCATCAGCTTTTGTCTTGTGAAAAATATGCGGCTTTTTACTGTTCCGATTTTAAGACCAAGCTTATCAGCTATTTCATGATACTTGTATCCTTCAATATGCATCCTGAAAGGAATACGGAAGTCATCATCAAGGGAATCGATTGCTTTTTCAATTTCACCTTCCGAATATTGAGATTCAGGGGAAATCGGTCCTTTGTCGTTAGAAATATTGATATAATACAGATCCTTAGTACCGTCTATGATAGTGTTTTCCTTTGCATTTCGCCTGTAATTGTTGATAAAGGTGTTTTTCATAATCGTGAAAACCCATGCCTTCAGATTTGTATAATCGGTGAATTTGTCGCGGTAGGTGATTGCTTTCAGAAATG
>JABUEV010000584.1 GCA_013314865.1 Bacteroidales bacterium
TCAGGCGTGTGGGACAATAAGGTTGTTGAACAGCACCCCGATTGGGCTGTGGTTAAAGCAAACGGCGAAAAGAGCACCCAGAAAGTCTCTTTTTTCAGTCCATATCTTCAGACATACATGATACCACAACTCAAGGAACTTGCATCTGTCTATAAAGTTGACGGAGCCTGGATTGACGGTGAATGCTGGGCTGTGGAGCCGGATTTCGGAGAGGCTTCTTTACGCAGATTTACAGCAGAAACCGGTATTGATGAAATTCCGCGTAAGCAGTCTGATAAATACTGGCCTGAATTTATCGAGTATACCCGCACTCTTTTCAGGGAGCACCTTAAAACTTATGTGGATGCAATTCATGCTTCAAACCCTTATTTCCAGATCACAAGCAACTGGGCCTATTCATCCATGATGCCTGAAAAGGTCTCAATAGACCTGGATTATTTGTCGGGTGACGTAACACCTCAGAATGGTGTTTACCGCTCAGCGTTTGAAGCAAGATGTCTTGCCCGCCAGGGAAAACCTTGGGACTTGATGGCATGGGGCTTTTCGTGGAACGGCGGCGAAATGCCGATGAGTGTCAAGTCGGCCGCTCAACTGAAGCAGGAAGCTGCCGAAATTATTGCAATGGGTGGCGGAGTTCAGTTTTATTTCCAGCAGAACAGGGATCTTTCCATAAAACCATGGATTGCCGGAATGCTTTCAGATATTGCAGGCTTCTGTCGGGAAAGACAGCCTTTCTGCCACAAGGCAGTGCCTGTACCCCAGGTGGCATTAATCTACCCCTCTGTGTCATATCAAAGGACCGCCGGTTCCCCCTATGCCAGGCCAACCGGAATGCTTCAGGGAATACTTTATGCCCTTCTGGATGCCCAGCTGCCGGTTGAGATACTTATGGAACACCACGTACCAGGCGCTCTCAAAAGTTACAAACTGGTAGTAATCCCTGAGTGTGAGTCGCTGGAACCATCAACCATCGAGGAGGTGAGGTCTTATCTTGCAAGCGGAGGCAAGGTACTGACAATCGGAAGCAAGACTGCAGGAATCTTTAAAAAAGAACTTGGCATAAAATCGGCAGAAACAAAACCGGAAAGGATATTATACATTTCGATTCCGGGACGCATCGGATCTGTAAGGTCCGAAGTACTTGACGTAAAACTGGAGGAAGGAGCCAGACCTCTCTCGTTTTTTTACCGGGGAAGCGATTTCCGCGAGCGCGATGAAACAATCTCTGCATCAGTCAGCAAGTCAGGAAATGGATTGATTGCCGGAATTTATTTTAATGCCGGAACTTCCTATATTGAATATAAGACCCCTGTCATACGGGATTTTATAGAAGGAGTCATAAAAGAACTCAACCCCGTTTTTATGACATCTGTCAAAGGATCCGATCTTGTACATGTAGCGGTTAACAGGCTGAACGGAAGATTATATGTGAACCTTATAAACACTGCCGGAGAACATACTAACCAGTCTGCCATTGGTTATGATGAAATTCCTGCCTTGCACAACCTTCGCATATCGATCATGGCGGATACAAAACCCAGCTTTGTCAGGCTTCAGCCGGGAGGAGAGAATATTATTTTCGACTATGAGAAAGGACGAGTTTCATTCTCCATTCCTGTTCTTGACCTTCATTCGATAATTGAGATATACTAAACAAGCATCATTGAGTCATCTTTGCTTAGTTCATTAACAAAAAATGGCGCAGATCGGTCTGCGCCATTTTTTGTAATTTCTCTTTGATAAGTACGTACCGTAAAATGTCGGTAAGTTTATCTGTCGGAATTTGTTTGTAAGCCTTCAGAAATTACTTTACAATTTTCTTGGTGCTTTACCTTCTCTCCAGTGTTCCTCTATCTTTTCAAGTGTGACATTTTTAGTCTCAGGTATGTAGAAATAACCCCAGACAATACTCAGGATGCCGACAAGAGCATAAAGATAGAATGCTCCGGCAGGATTACCCAGGTCTTCGCCTTTAAGAATTATGGATGTTCCGGGGAGTGTCAGTCCTTTAACAAGCTTGAAGAATGTAAATGCCACAATGCCGT
>JABUEV010000010.1 GCA_013314865.1 Bacteroidales bacterium
ACCGCAGAATAATGCCAGGATCATCTGCATTAAAGTTCTCTTTTTCATAACTTGTCTGATTTAATTATTCATTTTTATATCATAAAAAATATTGATAATCAGAGGGTAACATTACACTATTAATGTTAAATCTTGTTAAATATCAACAATCTGGTCAAATAAAACATTCAATTTAATAATTTCGCAATAATAAATAATTCAAAATAACCAGCTTTTATCATTATGTCAAAGAAATCGGCCATTATCACAGGTATTGTAATTGCGTTGGCAGTCATAGCCCTGATTGTCTTCAACAGACTGACCTCAAAAAAATACCAGGATACATTGTTTGTTGAAGCACTCAAAGGTGACTTTGAAATATCAATTTCCGCAGCGGGTGAATTACTGGCTGAAAGATCAACTGATATTTTCGGGCCTGAAATAGTTCAGCAGGGAAGAGACATAAGGGCAAACAATCTGAGGATACAGGACCTGGTTCCTGAAGGCACTGAAGTGAAAGAGGGTGATTATATCGCCCAGCTTGACAGAACTGAGTTTGAAAATACACTTAAGGATGAACGTGAAAGGCTGGCAACCAACCTGAACACTCTTGAAATGAGAATCCTTGACACCGCTGTCCAGCTTACCGCCCTCAGGGACGAAATAAGAAATCAGCGTCATGCTGTGGAGGAAGCTGAAATAACTCTTAAAAATTCAAAATATGAACCTCCTACAACAATCCGTCAGGCTGAAATAGACCTGGATAAACAGCAGAGGCTACTTGAACAGAAAGAAAGAAGTTATGTCCTGAGAGTTGCGCAGGCAGAAAATCAGATCAGGAATCAGCGCCTGATTGTTTCCAGACTTGAAAGGAGAGTGAAGGATTATGAAGAGGTGCTGGCAGGTTTCACTGTCAGGGCACCTGCGGCAGGAATGGTGACTTATAAAAAAGACCGCCGCGGAACCAAAATCAAAACAGGTTCAACAATAAATCCCTTTGAACGGGTTATAGCCACCCTTCCCGATCTGAGCTCAATGCTTTCAAAAATTTATGTGAGTGAAATTGAGATAAGCAAGGTAAAACCCGGTCAGGAAGTTCAGATTAAAGTGGACGCTTTTCCGGAAAAGGCTTACAAGGGTGTGGTTCTGTCAGCTGCAAATATCGGAGAGAAACTGCCGAACTCCGACTCAAAGGTGTTTGAAGTCATGATAAAACTTGAAGGTTCAGATTTCACCCTCAGGCCATCAATGACCACTGATAACAAAATAATAGTAAAGACTATTAAGGATGTTGTCTATATCCCTGCAGAGTGTGTTCATACCAACCCTGACGGAATTCATTTTGTTTACACAAAGAACCATACAAAACAGGTTGTAATACCCGGTGATGCAAATGATAAAAATATAGTCATCGAAAAAGGGCTTAAGCCCGGCACACAGGTTTACCTTGTTACTCCGGAAGACGGGGACACCTTCAGGCTTACGGGAAAAGACATCCTTGAATCTGCAGAATAAAAAAACCGCAAGGAAGAATCCTTGCGGTATCGTTTATTTCACCAAAAATTACTGCTTTTTGTCGCAGACAGCGGTTGTTGTCCTGTCACCATTAGGGTTGTCACAGCGGATATAATCGTCAGTTTAGCCGTATTTGTGAGATTTTATACCTTGGTCGTTTCCATTTCGATAGTCTGACCGTCCCTTTCAAAAGTCCACTTGATTACTATTGTCATTTGAAGGAGCAATCAATTTACTTTGCCAGACCCGTTTTATTTTTCCGGTATTATTTATAACAAAGGATTGATTCCGGATAAAAGAAATCAGAACAAATGTTTAAATTTGATAAAATCAATACCCTACTAACCAAATATTAATCTTATAAGTAAAATGGCACCTTCAGGAAGAATAAACCGTCGAAGATTTCTGGGATCGGCAGCAGCTGCATCCCTGGCATTCACTGTGGTTCCCCGTAATGTACTGGGAGGACCTGGCTACGTGGCTCCAAATGACAAACTTGTCATAGGTTATATCGGTTGCGGCACTCAGGGAATGAGAGAAATGGTCCAGCTTATTGCAAATCCTGCTATTCAGATAGCAGCAGTTTGTGATCCGAACAAATTTACCACAGACTATATTGACTGGTCGCTGAACGGGATAAGAGACAGCATTCGCAAGGCATTGGACGACAGCACATGGGGAGAGAAATTCAAAGGCATTCCTGGAGGAAGGGATATCGGTCAGGAATTTGTAAACCGGTATTATGCAAAAACAAAAAGTGTTGCTAACTACAAAGGATGTACATCCTATGCCGACTTCCGTGAGCTTCTCGAAAAGGAAAGCGGCATAGATGCAATAAAGATAATGACCCCCGACCATCTGCATGCTACTGTTGCAATTGCATCCATGAAGAAAGGAAAACATGTTGTCACCCACAAGCCAATAGCTAACCGGATGAATGAGGCCAAGCTTACCATTGAAACGGCACGCAAGACCGGGCTCAGCACTCATCTTCTGGCATGGAGCCGGAGACCGGGTTACGACGTAATCAAAAACTGGATCAAAAGCGGTTTCATCGGAACACTGAAAGAAATACACAATTGGTCGAACAGGCCTGTGTGGCCTCAGTGGCAGACAATTCCAACTGACCGGCCTCCTATACCAAAAGGTTTCGACTGGCAGTTATGGCTTGGTCCTGTGCCTGACAGACCTTACCATCCGAACTATACCCACAACGTTTTCAGGGGATGGTATGATTTCGGAGGAGGAAGCATAGCCGATATGGGACATTACAGCCTCTTCCCTCTTTTCCTGGCACTTGGCATAAATACGCCGGCAATAAGCGCAGAATCATATGCCACAACCACATGCACCATAAAAGACAACGTGGCTACAGGTGTGGTTAACGATGTAGCTTTTCCTCTTTCCTGCATTGTCAGGTTTCAGTTTGCAGCACAGCCTGAACTTCCGCCGTTTGACCTTATCTGGTATGACGGAGGAATCAGACCGCTGGTACCTGATGAGTTAAGGGCCGCCGGTAAAGCTCTTACCCGTGAAGGAATGATGTTTGTGGGAGACAAAGGTAAAATACTGGCCGGTTTCAGGGGAGAAAATCCTGTCCTTCTGCCTGAAAGCAAAATGAACTACATCAAGACAGAAGAGGAAAAAGAAGAGGGGCCCTCGACCACTGAAGTATGGATCGAAGCATTCAGAAATAAGACCCAGCCTCCCGGAAGTTTCCTTTACGCCGGACCGGTTACCGAAACAATCAACCTTGGAGCAGTGGCACTAAGAGCCGGAAGACGGGTGGAATATGATTCGGTCAATATGAAAATCACCAACCTGCCTGAAGCTAATAAGTACCTTACAAGAGAATACAGACCAGGCTGGGAGTTGACTTAGGCCGGTACGACTTCAAACCTTCTTCAATGCTTCGAGGACTCTTTTGCGGGTAAACGGCATCTGGTACATTCTTGCACCTGTGGCATCATGTATTGCATTTGCCAATAAGGCCCCAATGAGTATTATTGCAGGTTCACCGCCACCTGTAGGAGGCTTGTCTTTTCTGTCAAGTATCACACATTCAATTTTGGGCACCCATGAAAAACGCGGTATCTCATACGTGTCAAAATTCTTGTTTTTGATTACTCCTCCCTCAAACTGAATCTCTTCAGTCAAAGCATATCCCAGACCCATAGTGATGCATCCCTCCATCTGCAACAAAGCACCCTGCGGGTTAACGCAAAGCCCCATATCCTGGGAACATGCAACTCTTAAGACCTGAACCCTGCCTGTTGATTTATCTACCCTGACCTCAGCAATAGCTGCCACCCATGTATTTGCGTCGTGTCCGCATGCAATCCCAATACCTCTTCCGCCGGGTGTTTTTGAAGGAGTATATCCGAATTTGTCAGCAACAGCTTTCAGGCATTCAATCATTTTTTCATCCTTGAGGTTCCTTAAGCGGAATTCAAGCGGGTCAATTCCTGCGGCTGAGGCCATTATGTCAATCTGCGATTCTCTGGCGAATGTATTGGTGTTGTTGTTTGGTGCCCTCCACGGACCAGTGCTGAACGGATGTATCTGTACAGCATTCATATTCTGGCTGTAGCTTGTAGCTCTTACATGAGGCACATCATAGATTGTTTCAGAACCGCGGGTGCCGGAATAGTAAATATTGTAATCCCATAGTTTTATAAGTCCGTTTTTGTCAATACCAGACCTTACCCTTATTACACCGGCAGGATGAAAATTGTCATAGAAAAACTCCTCTTCCCGTGTCCATACTACCATCACAGGTTTACGGCTAAGGATTGCCAGTTTTGCCGCTTCAATTCCCTGCTGGAAAGCGTTCTTTCCTCCGAACCCGCCTCCTACATACGGTGTGATTACTCTGACTTTTTCCAGTGGCAAGCCAAGTTCCCTTACAATACCGTCCTGCAATCCGAATGGAGTCTGTGTGGCAGCCCAGACTGTAACCTTATCGCCGTCATAGGATGCAAGTGCAGTATGTGTTTCAATAGGTGCATGAGCCACGTAAGGATCCCGGAATTCCGATTCAAAAATCCGGTCCGACTCCCTGAATCCCGCTTCCAGATCACCGCTGGTTCTCACCACGGAAGATCTTGAGTCAGCACCAACCATGCGGTCGAAGAGTGTCTTGTCATTTACTTTCAGCTCGTTAAAAGAATATTCTGCTTTTATCTTAACGATAGCCTCAGACGCTCTTTCCTGATTTTCATTAAGTACGGCTATGAAATCTCCATCACGTACCACTTGTGTGCCTTTTACCTGTTCAGCACCGGAAACATCGACCGATTCAAGTTTGGCTCCATGCGAAGGAGGACGCAGTATCCTGGCAAACACCATGCCCGGCAGTCTCAGGTCACCGGCATATTTGGCTTTTCCTGTGACCTTTTCCACAGCATCATGTCGTTTCAGCGGCTTGGTTGTGTAAACAAATTTAGTATAATCCTCCACCTGGGGTTTTACATCAAGATATTTTTCAAGTTTTCTGCCCTGTGCAAGCTGACCGTAAGAAACCCTGACCGAAGGATTTTTGATGTCCGATACAACTCCGTCCTTAACCTGGAGTCTGTCGGCAGGCACTTTGAGTCTTGTGGAAGCCATTTCTGTCAGTACCGCTTTCGCTTCTGCAGCGGCGGCTCTCATCGCAGGTCCAAAAACCTGGGTTGAGAGTGAACCCCATGTACCTGCATCATAGGGGCAGAGGTCTGTATCACCCATTACCATCTTTATCTTATTAAGCGGCACATCCAGTTCATCAGCCATCATCTGAGGAAGAGAAGTTATAATACCCTGACCCATTTCAATCTTCCCAGTATAACAGGTTACAGTTCCGTCGGATGCTATCCTCAGAAATGCATTATAATCCTTTGTGAGAGTTCTTCCCTGTTCAGCCGGAGATGAGAATAAATCGAGTCCTGCAAAAGGATTGAAAATGAAGAGGATTCCACCTCCAAAAAGTTTTACAAAGCTTCTCCTTTTGATCCCGGCAGACCCGGTATTTTTGCTGTTGTCAATATTTGTGTTTTTCATGGCTATTTTCCTCCTCTCATTTTTGTACCTGCTTCAAGAACCGCATCTATTATTCTGACATGAGCACCGCATCTGCACAGATTTTCATCAAGGCCTTCGATTATCTGTTCCCTTGTGGGGGAAGGATTTTTAAGCAAAAGGCCTAGCGCAGTCATGATCATTCCCGGGGTGCAGTATCCGCATTGAAAAGCATCATGGTCAACAAAAGCCTGCTGAAGCGGATGAAGCTTGCCGTTTTTCGAAAGTCCTTCAATTGTTATGACTCTTTTTCCTGATGCATCAGAAACAGGCACTGTGCATGACCTTACAGGTTCATTGTCGATGAGAACAGTGCACGCACCGCAAAACCCGGTCCCGCAACCGAATTTTGTTCCTGTCAGTCCAAGCTGATTCCTTAACACAGAAAGCAGTGTCTGCGAAGGATCAGTAAGGATTTCTGTTTTCTTACCATTAAGGTAAAAACCAATCTTCTCTTCCATATTAAATTATTTTGTTGTTTCAACGTTAAAGTCAGACAAGTTATCAAAATCTTTAATTATGCCGGGAGAATTGGTTTCCAGTTCGACGACTTCGTCGGGATATATCTCAGCCAGCATTCTAAGACCTTTTGAATCATCAAGATTTTCAACGGCTTCCCTGTACTTGCTGTCAATAAGCACCGGATGTCCTCTTTTGGCTCTATAAACCGGAATTATAATACCCTTTTTACTGTTACGGTACTCAGCGAGCATTTTGTCAATTATATCCGGTTCGACAAGCGGCTGGTCCCCCGGGAACACAAATACAGCCTCAAAATCAGGGGGCAGAATCCTCATACCGCATTGAACTGATGAAAGCATCCCATTCCTGTAATTAGCATTGTAACAAGTCAGCACCGGCAGATGTTTGATTCTTGCTGATATTTCCTCCCTGTAAGCACCAAGCACCACAACTATTTTATTTACAGACGACTGTAAAATATTATCTATTACCGTTTCTATCATTGTTTTTCCACGGAAAGGGATGAGCATTTTCGGGCTTCCCATTCGTGAAGACTCGCCTGCCGCCAGCACTATAGCCCATATTTTTTCAGTCATCCTCTATCTTGTCTTTTTGTTTCTTACTTCGACAAGCTGTGCAGCGATACTTACTGCAATCTCCTCGACCGTCCGGGAGTTAATGGGCAATCCTATCGGAGCATTGATTCTTTCCCATTGCTCTGCAGTTGCCCATCCGTTTTTCAGGAATTCAGAGCGCATAAGTGCGATTTTGTTTTTACTTCCAATCATTCCGATATACGCAACCTCATCACAAATACATGCCCGCAGGGCTGAGGCGTCATCTTTATGCCCTCTTGTTACAATCACTATGTATGTATCGCATGTCTTTCTTATCTTTCTAATTGCATCAGATACATTATCGGTGATAATCTGGTCAGCATCGGGGATATTTTCCTTATTTGCATATTCATGCCGGTCATCTATAACAGTTACATAGAAATCAAGCAGTTTGCCCAAATGAGCAACGACTTTTCCGATATGTCCTGCGCCGGCTATCACCAGGCAGGGGAGCGGTTTAAGAGGTTCAAGAATAATTATACTGCCTGATTCCATTCCTTCAGCAGATGGTTTTTCGATAATTTCAAAGGCAAAAGGATCACTGCTTTCCGTTAATCTTTCAATATCTTCATGAATTTCAGCATAAAGGTCATCAGGAACATCTGTTCTTTTATTTCCTGAAAACCAGTATCTGGAGACTTTAACTTCAGGCTCGGAGACATTTGTTACTACAGTAACAAGAACCCCTTTAATACCGTTTTCAATCGACTCTTTTATCCTTTCAAATACCTCGCTATGTGCTGACAGGTACGGGTCAATAAGCACAGTAATTCTGCCTCCGCACCAGGCATCCTCTCCCTTATCTGACTTGCTGTCGAGGTGATAATGACTGATTACCGGTTTTGAGGAGCCTGCAAGGCTAATAGCCTTTTCCTGGATGCGGGCTTCAAGCACCCCTCCTCCAATTGTACCGGCTACCAGCCCTTTTCTGTCAAAAAGTGCTGATGCACCGGGCTTCTGTGGGGTTGACCCCACTGACTTTATAACTGTCGCCAGAACAAATTCAGAAATATCACCCTCATTAGCGGCTATTTTCAGATATAAATTTTTCATCCGGCACAGATAATTTTTCTGTTCTAATAATCTTTCTATCTGAACAGAAATGATTTCAGTTAATCTTTCTAAATGCAATTTATTACTTTTACGTTAGTATTTTAATAAATCAGTCATGAATTTTTCCATCAAAAAAATCGGTATTCTGACAATTGCAGTTGCACTGCTTGCAGAAGATTGTAAAGTCAGAGAGAAGGAAAAACCGGCAGATACCAGCTGGCTTGAAGAGATTACAATCAGTCAGCTTCAGCAGGGTTACAGGGAAGGCAGGTTTACGGTTAAAGATGTGGTAACTGCATATATTGACAGGATTGAAAAGATTGACAGGAGCGGACCGACTCTAAACTCAGTTATTACTATTAATCCTGACGCTCTTACAATAGCAGAAGAGCTTGATGCCGAGCTTTCAGGAGGCAAGATTCGCGGTCCGATGCACGGCATACCGGTGATACTCAAAGACAATATTGACACGCATGACAAGATGCCAAATAGTGCCGGTGCGACTGTTTTACGCAATTCCTTTCCGGAGACTGACAGTTACATTGCCATGAAATTACGCGAGGCAGGTGCAGTGATATTGGGAAAATCAAATCTCAGCGAATGGGCTAATTTCAGGGGCATGCACTCCACAAGCGGATGGAGTGGTGTCGGAGGACTTACAAAAAATCCTTATGTCCTCGACCGCAATCCCTGCGGCTCAAGCTCAGGATCAGGCGTGGCAGTCTCGGCCAATCTCTGCATGATTGCCATTGGAACTGAAACTAACGGATCAATAGTATGTCCTTCGAACAACAATGGCATAGTCGGACTTAAGCCAACAGTAGGGTTGCTAAGCAGATCCGGAATAATTCCCATTTCCTTTACACAGGATACACCTGGTCCGATGGGCCGTACTGTAGAAGATGTGGCAATTTGCCTCGGCACGCTGACCGGCGTTGACACTTCCGATTCAAAGAGTGTAGCTTCCGAAGGAAAATACCTGACTGATTACTCAAAATACCTGAAAAAAGAGGGTTTAAACGGAAAGAGAATAGGTGTATTAAAAGGTTCGGCATCATTTCATTACAGAGTAGATTCCCTCTTTGCAAGGGCAGTAGAGGATGTTAAAAAAATGGGCGGAACAATAATAGAAATTGATCCCCCTGATGAGTCAGCCTATGAGAATGCATCATGGCAGGTATTGCTGTATGAATTCAAGGATGGTTTAAATAAATATCTTCAGAGGCTGGGCAGTAATGCACCGGTTAAAAACCTTAAGGAACTCATCGAATTCAACAAATCTGATCCTGTTGAGCTTAGATATTTTGACCAGAAAATTTTCGAGCTTGCAGAGGAGAAGGGTGATCTTAACTCGGCCGAATACAGGGAATCGCTTGCAAAGATGTTAAAGGCAACACGTGAAGACGGGATAGACAAACTGATGAACGAAAACCGTCTTGATGCGATTATGGCGCCAACTGGTTCGCCAGCATGGAAGACCGACCTGGTGCTGGGCGATCATTACATGGGTGGCAGTTCATCGCTTGCAGCAATTTCAGGATATCCGGCAATAAGCGTTCCAATGGGTTTCATAGACAATTTGCCGGTTGGAGTCACTTTCTTCGGGAGAGCCTGGAGTGAACCTCTTCTGATAGAAATCGCTTACGGTTATGAACAGGCTACAAAACACAGAAAGGCACCGAAGTACCTTTTAAGTGACAATTAAAGAAATGTTTTTTAAGAGATAAGATCCCTGAATACTATTTCTTAGTGTTTTCTTTTGGTTCAGCACTCATCTTCTCAGGTTCATCATCAACCTTTGAAGCCTTTTTGAAATCCTTAAGACCCTGTCCTATTCCTTTCATCAGTTCAGGTATTTTGCGGCCGCCAAAAAGAAGCACTACTACAAGCAGAATAAGTATAATCTCTGTGATACCAAATCTTCCCATTTTTTCTATTATTAATAATTTTTAAAGATAGCAAGAATAAATGAGATTTTCAAATCAGCAATCCATATTCTGATAATTGCAGGAATATATTCAACTTCGAGATGAATTTTATGGCTTAAATTTTAAGGATTATCCAGGCCAGCAGAATCAGCAGTCCTACCATCATCCAGCTAAGGATGAAACCCGCAATATCTTCGCGGTATCGTTTGAAAAAGTTCTTCCATCTCTCTCTTTTTTTCCAGCCCGGCAGGTCAAGAAGCAAAAGGTCGTCGCCTGTCTCCGAGGCCAGAGGTTTCTTCCCGTCCGGTCCGGGAGCTGGAGCATCCGACTTTCTATTCATATTATCAAAGAAGGCTTCTATCCTATCATTATCCTCCGGCCGTGTAAGGATGCTTATAAGCCAGAAGAAGAAAAAACCAGTCAGCATTGAGATGCCAAACGGCGCCGGTTTCCATTTGTATACAAGCATTAACTCTCCTGATGACAAATAGTTAGCCAGATAGTAAGCCGTAAGGGATGTAATCACAGCAGCTGCTGCACCGTATCTGTTGGCTCTTTTCCAGATTATCCCTCCAAGAAAAATTATTCCCATAAATGCCGCAAATGTTTCGACAAAAAGAAAGCCATGAAGCACGTTCTTAATGCTGAGGGCAAACAGAACGGCAAGAATAGAAAGAATGAGTCCCGAATATCTTCCGATCCGGAGAAGCTGTCTGTCGGTTGCACCAGGTCTGATATATCTTTTGTACAGGTTCCTGGTGAAAAGAGCACCGGTATTTACCATAAAGTTTGAGCATGATGACATGTTTGCAGCGAGGATGGCCGCCAGCATCAGTCCTACCAGTCCGGGCATCAGCAGGGCATTGCAGGCGTAACCGAAAGCCATTTCAGGATCCGGCAGGCTTACTCCTTTTTTTATTACCAGCGCAGCAACAACGAGTCCTGTGAGTGCCCATCCGATGGTAATAAGTCTCTTGACCATTGATCCGAATGTTTGTCCGATTCTTCCGGCTCTTTCCGTGTTGCCTGTAGCGCACATTGAAATCATGTGAGGCTGAGCTGTTATACCCACTATCCCGTTGACCGCCAGCATTGCAATTGTAAAGGCATCTATCCCGCTCTGGCTGTTGACGAGATCGAAAAAGTGCACCGGGAGCATCTCCTTCATCGAATGAAAGCCTCCAACCTCTTTGAGGCCCAGAGGAATAAGCATTACTGAGAGTGTGATAATAAGAAATGACTGTATAAAATCAGTATATGCAGCAGCTATTAATCCTCCAATGAAGCTATAGAGAATAAATGCAGCTGTCATTAAAAGCACTATGACATTTGGCGACAGCTGACTGCCAGAAGCAACTGAAATCACTTTTGCAGCACCCTGAAGCATCACTCCCATGCTGAATACAAAAAATGTTATGGCAAAGACAGTATATGCCAGGCCCATGCCGCTTCCATACCTGTCTTCGACTATTTCACCAAGCGTAGTCCGCTCGCTCCTCCTGTAGAATGGTGCAATAAGCCAGTAGAATGGTGTAATAAGCATGTTTTTCCACTGGTACCAGATTGTCGCAAATCCGCTGTTGAAGGTTGCTCCGGTCTGGGCAACAGGCATCTCAGCATGTGTGCCTACACCGAAAGCCTGTCCTATCATAATATACCACTTGAACTTTCTTTCTCCCCTGAAGTAGCCGTCACTGGTCTTTATCCTGCCTGATATCCAAATTCCGAAAAGTGTTATTAGTATGAAGTATCCGGCCAGTACTATGTAGTCAATGCTGCTCATCGGGAGGGTTTGTCGTTTCGGGTTTCGGGTTTTTCGTTTCGCGTTTCGGGTTTTTCAGGCAGATGTAAAAACTTGTTTTCCGGCTAAGATGGTTTGTCTGACTGATATTTTTGAGTCGTTCAGTTCAAAAAGAATCAGGTCAGCTCTTTTGCCGGGTTCAAGCACTCCTCTGTCCGTTAATCCAAGAACCCTGGCCACGTTAACGGTCACCAGGTTTAGTGATTCTCCCAGATTACAGCCGGCAAAGCGCATCATGTTTTCCACACCGGTTCTGAGAGGGAGGGATGCTCCGGCCAGACAGTTCAGAGCAGGATTTCTGACAAGTCCGTCATCAGTATAAACAACTTCACTGCCCAGGTAAACATATTTACCCGGGGGCATTCCTGTAAGATATGTCACATCAGACACAAGTATCATATTGCCTGGTCCCTTTACCTTATAAAAGACCTTCAGCTCCTCGGGCAGTAAATGGTGGCCGTCGGCTATCACAGATATTGTCAGAAGATCATTTGCCAGCTGAGGCCAGAAAGGATTCCTGTGCCGGTCAATCAAATTGGCACATCCGTTGCCAAGATGTGTTGAAATCCTTGCACCCCATTCCACTGCCGCAGATATCTGTTCGCGGGATGCATTAGTATGACCTATTGCCACGATCACGCCATTTTTGCGGCAGAGCCTTATGAAAGACTCTGTTCCGTCAAGTTCAGGTGCCAGTGTTACCTCCATGATATTTCCCCCGGCAGTTTTCTGGTATTCCATAAATTCATCCCATGAAGGCTTTCTGACATGCTGTGAGGGATGACAGCCGTAAAATCCCTCGAGTGGAGATATATAGGGGCCTTCAAGGTGAAAACCGGGGATTGACTTTATTATAATGTCATTTTCAAGTGCCTTTTTAAGGTTTGAAAAATTCCTTATCAGGCTTTTGTGACTGTTTGTTATTACAGTTGGGAGAAAAGATGTTACACCCTCTTTCCAGAGAGCTTCAACAGCTAACATCATGCTCTCCTCATCAAGTGATTCATCTGAAAAATCAACCCCATTGTAGCCGTTCACCTGATTGTCAATAAGTCCGGGTGATACAAATAATCCTGAACTGACCGTGCCGGATGTTTTTTTGATGCTTGCAATCCTCTCTCCTTCAACGGTAATTATTACCGGCGATCCTGTAAGGTAGTGTACAGCCTCAATAATTAACCTGCCGGAAGATGATTCTTTCATTTTACTCTTCTTCAAATTTTATTATTCTCGAAGCCGACTGGTAGTCAAGGTAAAGATGATAATCGGGATGCTTTTTAAGGATAGTTGCCGGCACCATATTCGTCAGTCTGCGCATGAACATGTTATAAATTGCATCTGCCTTTACTTTGTGAGGCACACAGGAAACAATCGTTCTGCACTGCATAATCTGAAAAACACTCATTGAAACTGCAAATTCAGGCACTTCACGAGCAGATTTAAACCATCCTTCATTCACCTGCTGAGTTTTACAGACATTGTCAAGTTTTACTTTTATGTACGATTCGCGTGTCTCGAAGTCGGCCGGCGGGTCATTGAAGGCAATATGGCCGTTCACTCCGATGCCAATAATTCCGATATCGACAGGTTTTCTTCTTATTTCTTCAGTAAGCTTCCCGATAACTGATGAAATATCGTCTTCAACATCAATGCTATGGAATTTCTTTACATCAACATTACTTATAAACCTCTCATTCAGGTATTTTCTGAAACTTGCAGGATGTGTAACAGGAAGTCCGATATATTCGTCAAGATGGAATACTTCAATCTTTTGCCATGGGACATCTTCCAATACCAGGTTCTCAAACATTTCAAACTGTGAAGCGCCGGTTGAAACAAGAAGGCGGGCTTCGCCATTAATTCTGACAGCTTCATTCAGTTTCCATGATATAAAACTGGCGGCTTTTTTCCCCAGTATATCAGCATCCTTAGAAATTACAATTTTCATATTAAGCTATCTTGGCTTTTAATATTCAGTCGCCAGTATGAAATAAAAGTTATGTTTCAATGAGGCAGACCGGATATTAATTTAACATTATTCATAAAAATAAAACAATAAATTAACAATTCAATTTTCTATCTTGGGCAAAATTTTGGAGCAAGTGGCATATTACAGGTCAATAATTCTTTTCTGTTTTGTAATTATCTCATTATCAGTGAGCGGGCAAATCAAAGGTGTTAACAGGGAAAAATACAGGATACACATAAAGCAGACAGATAAGCCTATAGTCATCGATGGCGTTCTTGATGATGAACCGTGGGCATTAGCTGAAACCACCGGAAAATTTCAGCGGGTAACCCCCACTGATACCGGATATGCTGTGGCCCAGACGGAAGTCAGGCTAACCTATGATGATTTAAATCTTTATGTGGGTGTTGTATGCTGGGATCCAACTCCCGGGAAGAGGCCTGTTGAGTCATTAAGAAGGGATTATGTGTTTACAAAGAACGACAATTTTATGATCTTTCTGGACACATATAATGACCAGACCAACGGATTCGCCTTCGGTGTATCGCCAGCCGGGGCTCAGACTGAAGGCCTGCAATATGACGGAACGAAGGTTCTCTACAGCTGGGATATCAAATGGAGGTCTGAGGTTAAAAATTACGATGACCGCTGGGTGGCAGAACTGGCAATTCCATTCAGGAGCATCAGGTATTTAGGCGGAGACACTGAATGGGGTGTCAACTTCGGCAGACTTGACCTCAAGACAAATGAAAAATCATCCTGGGCGCCGATGCCGCGACAGTTTCCTCATTGTTCACTACCATTCACCGGCACACTGGTATGGGACAAGCCAATGGACAAAGCCGGCCTTCGCTTTTCCCTTATACCATATGTCACCGGAAAGGCAACCCGGAATTATGAAGCAGGAGAAGAGACAAAATGGAAGGGGAATGCAGGCTTTGATGCAAAAATGATACTTTCAACCTCACTGAACCTGGACCTTACAGTAAATCCTGACTATTCACAGGTTGAAGTGGACAGACAGGTTACCAATCTTGACCGTTTTGAGTTGTTTTTCCCTGAAAAGAGACAATTCTTTCTTGAAAACAGTGATCTTTTCTCCAATCTCGGCACTGAAACTGTAAGACCTTTCTTCTCAAGAAGGATAGGCCTCAACAGTCCTGTAATTGCAGGCGCACGGCTTAGCGGACAGCTTGGCACAAAATGGAGAGTAAATCTTATGGATATCCAGACAGGTAAAAATGACTTACTGCCTGCATCCAATTACCTCGTGACTGCACTTCAGAGATCTGTTTTCAGCAGATCAAATGTTTCATTCTTCTTTATCAATAAACAGGTAACAACAGAAATAAGTGACGAGTCGCAGGATATCTCAATGTTTAACCGTGTAGCAGGCATTGAATACAACCTAGCAAGCCCTGACAACAGGTGGACAGGCAAAGCCTTTTATCATCAAAGCTTCAATAACGGGGTGAAACCTGAAGATGCAGCAGCTGCCGCCAATATTACATATTCCTCCCGGTTTGTAACTGCACGGCTTGAACAGACAATAGTGGGAAGCGGATATATAGCTGAAACAGGCTATGTAAGGCGCAAAGGCTACTATGAAATTGGTCCGCTTTTTCAATATAAATTTTTCCCGGCATCAAAAACTATTATAAGCCATGGCCCCGGCCTGCGGGCAGATCTGT
>JABUEV010000585.1 GCA_013314865.1 Bacteroidales bacterium
AACTGGCAGTCAAGAACAAAAAACTTGAGGAGATTGACCGTATTAAAACCA
This sequence comes from Bacteroidales bacterium, assembly GCA_013314865.1. Lineage (GTDB taxonomy): Bacteria > Bacteroidota > Bacteroidia > Bacteroidales > VadinHA17 > LD21. The sequence continues at coordinate 52 of JABUEV010000585.1, forward strand.
GTTTCTTCACAGACATATCCCATGAAATCCGGACGCCGCTTTCCCTTATTATTGATCCTCTTGAGAAGATTTCCCGTGAACTGGTGACAGATGAAAAGCTCCAGCACGTCATTGACATAATGCGCAGAAACGGTCAAAGGCTTATGCGGCTGGTAAACCAGCTGCTTGATATTTCTAAACTGGATGCAGGCAGGATGAAAATTATCCTTTCTGAACAAGACATAATTAAGAGCTTAAGAATACTTGTTTATGAGTTTCTGTCACTGGCCGAAAGCAAACAGATTAAATATATTGTTGAAATTCCGGATGAAAAGATCACTGTATGGTTCGACAGGGACAAGACTGAAAAAATCATCTCAAACCTCCTGTCGAATGCATTCAAATTTACCCCTTCAGGGGGCCAGGTGAATTGCATTATTAAAATAATCAATAAAAAGGGACAATTGCCCAAACAATATCTGGAAGTAAAAGTAATTGACACCGGTAAGGGCATAAAGAAGGAGGAACTCTCCAAAATATTTGACAGGTTTTACAGGATCGAAGAAAGAATTGAAACAGATGTTCCAGGAACAGGAATTGGTCTCTCTCTTGTTAATGAATTTGTCCAGATCCTTCATGGTGAAATAAAAGTCAACAGTACACCAGGCGTGGGCTCGGAGTTTATTGTCACATTACCTCTTGGACGCGATCACCTTCAGCCCGATGAATACATACTTTCAGAAAGTAGTCCAGCTGTCGTCAAAAGCGAAATTTCAGGGGCAAGTCAGGACAAACATCAACAGAAACCTGAAATTGTCACAGGTGAACACCGCTTGAGAATTCTTGTTATTGAAGATAATGCAGACCTCAGAGATTATTTAAAGGAAAGCCTTTCAGATGAATATGATATAGTTACTTCGGGGAATGGAAGGGAAGGAATTAACACGGCATACACAATGATACCTGACATTATTATTACAGATATCATGATGCCTGATATTGACGGCATCCAGGTATGCTATCAAATAAAAAATGATGAAAGGACCAGCCACATTCCTGTACTTATGCTCACCGCAAAAACTACCTGGGATGACAAGCTAAAAGGATTGAAGTCCGGGGCTGATGGTTATATTTTCAAACCTTTCAATATGGAGGAATTAAGACTTCAGATATCAAACATACTGACTCTCAGGGAGAACATCATACGCAGATACAGCAATATCAGGAGCTTTATCACCGGGGAGGCTGAAATTAAAACTGTTGATGATATTTTCATGGACAAACTTATCAAGTTAATTAATAAGCATATAAGTGATTTTGATTTCGATGTTGCTCATCTCAGGGAGGCGTTTGGTATGAGCCGGATGCATCTTTTTCGCAAGATAAAGGCACTCACGGGGCAAGCTCCTGTGAACCTGATAAGGAATATCAGGCTTGAAAAGTCAGTCGATTTGCTTCAACAACATAAAGGCAATATTACCGAAATCGCTAACAGTGTTTGTTTCTCAAATCCTTCATATTTTGCCAGGACTTTTAAGAATTACTTTGGAGTAGCACCGAAGGATTATTCAAAAGACCATGGATTGAAAATAAGAGGAAATTCATAACACTATTAGTCAAAGTATGACCTTCAGCAGGTAAGAGTTCAGCTATTTGTCTTTAATCTTCTATTTCTGCATGATACTGCTGGAGGGATTTTACCTTATACTCCCCGTTCTGGCGTTCTTTTATCCCGTGAGTTGCTGAACGGGCTGCAGAGGTAGTGGTAATATAAGGTACCTTGTATTTTATTGCATTCTTCCTGATATATGAATCATCATATTCACTTAATCTTCCGGCCGGAGTATTAATTACAAGATCTATTTCCCCGTTTTTGATGGCATCTACAATGTTTGGCCTTCCCTCATGAACCTTCAGAATGAGTTCTGCTTCAACCCCATGCTGGGCGAGAAATTGCCTTGTGCCTTTTGTGGCAAGGATTCTGAATCCCATGTCCCTGAAGT
>JABUEV010000586.1 GCA_013314865.1 Bacteroidales bacterium
GCAAAGCCTGCGGTTGCAAGTGTAATGCCGAGATGTTCTATCAGAATTTTCGGTGCAGTTGTGTTTATTCCCACATCCAGTCCGACATGAGCCATTATACCCAGGAAAAAGAACAAAACATATTTATCACCGAGCAGTGAAAAGCAATCTTTGAAAGATGCCGGTTTTATTACTTTTTGATCTTCTTCAATTTTTGTCAGCCCCAGGTATATAAATGCAATAGCGGTTACAGTGACAAAACCGGGAAAAAGAATAAACCGCCAGTCGCCAAATTTCACTGCTCCCCATGCTGCAAGTATCGGTGCAATAAAAGAAGCTATTGCCTTGATAAATTGTCCGAAAGTGAGTGAACTCGACATTCTGTTTCCGGTTACTATACTGGCCAGCAACGGATTCAAAGACACCTGCATTAATGTATTACCAACTCCCAGCAATATAAACGACACAAGCATGGTTTCAAAACTATAGTATACCAGAGGTATTATGAGTGAGGGAATTGTCACAATCAGGCTGAGAAGGACGGTCTTCTTTCTGCCGATTTTGTTCATTAACAGTCCGGTTGGCACCGCAAGCACAAAGAACCACAGAAAAACCATCATTGGCATCAGGTTCGACAGCGTGTCGTTCAGGCTGAAATCGGCTTTGATATAATTCGTGGCAATACCCACAAGGTCTACAAATCCCATCGTAAAAAATGTCAGCATGATGGGAAGCAGTTTTGACATTACATTGGAATTCTTCATTTGGTTTTATTTTGATTTGTATTTAGTCAGTATTGACTTCAAATGTCAAAGTTAAGATATCTGTCTGTTTGTTTTCATTAATTGAAGAATAATTCATGCTCTGTAATGATATTCAAGCCATCTTGAAAGAAAAACATCATGCACCTGCCATTTGCCTTTATCAAATACAATCATCTCCTTTTCAGTAAGCGCCTTTAATGAAGTCATTACTGAACTGGGGCTGGTAAGATCATGTTTTCTGATAAAGTCTCCTGAAGTCGGCTGAAGAACACCATCTTCAACTCCGATAGCCTGGAGGAGACGGAACTGATGGGGAGGAAGCAGATTCCTGTAATTCACAAATTGAGGCTCAAAGTCAGTTAGTATCTGATGAAACAAGCTTTTAACCTCTTTTTCTCCAGTTTTTTTTCCTCCTTTCCCATAAAGATGATTGCACACATACTGCACATAATAAGTATGAAGCCTGGTCCAGTCAAATATTTTACTTATTGATACATCATCTATTTCTCTGCCGGATTTATTAAAATTTTCTTTTATAAAAACCCTGTAATCATCTTCTTTAATCCTGTCAAGGTACATAAGCTCAGAACTCTGGTAAAATGGTCTTCCCGGAGACATAAACATATTTTCAAGCATGTGCCTGCTGCTTCCTGAAAAAATAAACGGTACAGAGGGATACGACTGGATAACAGTCCTGAGAAGTGACTCAATATTTTGTTCCGGATATTTGCTGATCTGCTGGAATTCATCAAACATAAATACAATATCCTGCTTAATTTCGGATATCAGTTTCAGGATTTGTTCAAGACCCGATTGTACTCCTGAAGATGATTCGACTTTAAACTCAACTGAAGGCTCTCCGGTGAGAGGGTCTATTGTCAGTTTGGGACGCAGGGATGACATAATGGTTAACAGCCTCTCAATGAAATTCTTTTCACTTTTCCTTATTCTGTAAAGTGCCGTGGAGAGGGCATTCAACATCTCATTTCCGTTAGTTGTCGGCAGGAGATCAACATAAATTACCGTGCATTTTTTTGATGAATATTCAAGTTGAAATTTGATATGCTTCAGTAGTCCGGTTTTCCCCATTCTTCTTAAAGAAATAAGCGTAAGGTTTCTCCTTGATGAAATGGCATTCATTATTCTTCCTGCCTCTTCGAGCCTGTCGCAAAAATATTCGGGACCTAAATAACCACCTGTAATAAACGGATTAGTTATTTTTCTTTTCATATTACGTTATTTGCGTTACGCAATTTACGTAATTTTTTTACTTTATGTATATTAAT
>JABUEV010000587.1 GCA_013314865.1 Bacteroidales bacterium
CTTATGGTTCACCTTGGATACAAAGCAGAAAAGGATCCTTCACTGCTCGAAAAAAAAGCCTCAAGCAGGGAAGAAGAGATTATTCTGTCAACTCTAAGAGGGATTCTGAAAGAGGACCCGGGCAAATGGCACCGCGTGGTGAAAGACCTTAAAGGAATCTCTGAAGAGACAACCACCGGTGTTCACAGGCTCTACCAGATGCTGGAAAAAGGAGAATTGCTTGCTCCGGCAATAAACGTTAATGACTCAGTTACAAAATCAAAATTTGACAATCTGTACGGCTGCAGGGAATCACTGGCCGACGGTATCAAGAGGGCAACTGATGTAATGATTGCAGGTAAGGTTGTGGTGGTCTGCGGATATGGCGATGTGGGTAAGGGATCAGCCAGGTCAATGAGAGCCTATGGCGCACGTGTCATTGTAACTGAAATCGATCCTATATGCGCACTGCAGGCAGCTATGGAAGGATTTGAAGTAAAAACGGTTGAGGACACACTGGCTGAGGGAAATATTTTTGTCACAGCCACCGGAAACAGGGATATTATAACTCTCGAACATATGATGCAGATGAAAGACCAGTCGATCGTATGCAATATCGGACATTTTGATAATGAGATCCAGGTCGACAGGCTCAATTCAATGAAGGGCATAAGGAGAGTGAACATAAAACCCCAGGTAGATAAATATATCTTTCCGGACGGACATGAAATATTTCTGCTTGCAGAAGGGCGCCTTGTTAACCTTGGATGCGCAACAGGCCATCCTTCATTTGTTATGAGCAATTCATTCACAAACCAGACACTGGCCCAGATGGACCTCTGGCTGAACAACTATAAAACCGGAGTCTACCGCCTTCCAAAACACCTTGACGAGGAAGTGGCACGACTGCATCTTGATAAACTTGGAGTAAAACTGACAAAGCTTACTAAAGAACAGGCTGAATACATTGGAGTTAAACCCGAAGGGCCTTACAAACCTGATCATTACAGGTATTAAAAACTACCGGATAGCTTTATTTGTTCCAGACTGTAATAAACCTGCCGTCAAAACTGGTGCTGTAATTTTTTAAAGGGTATTTGCCTGGTCCCGATATAGTTGTTCCGAAAGCTGAAAGAGAATATTTTGTACTGCAACGCGGGCAGATGGCAACTGTGAAGTCGACATTCACTTTTACACTTGTATTGTTTAACGCATAGTCATGCGGGCAAGTCCTGTCGTACGCATTGAATTCATCCATCAGCGACCTGTAAACTATTATTCCGTTGTTGTCAAAACCGGCCGCTCTTGAACCCCAGTTATTTGTAGCGGAAGTCACTATCACATGATTGCCGATGGCATTAAGGTCGCTGAATTCATTATCATATAAAAGGTCTATCTGGAAATTCACATAAACATCTGGAATTACATCATTATTTTGATTTTTGCATCCCGAAATTGCCAGTGTAAATACAATAAGGGCAGAAAAAAACGTTATTTTTAAAAAGCAACCCATTGAAGTCTTATTAATGATGTAAAAATACAACAACGACAGGAAAATAACACTAATGTCAGGCCAATATTGTTAAATAATGAAAATAAGAAAAGGGCAAATCTTAAGACTTCTTTTTCCGGCTGTATTTATGGTTTCATTGGTATCATACGGCTGGTCAGCTGAAGCTGAATTTGACGGAACCCTTCTTGTGGCAGAAGTTTTTAGTGCCGGTCCCGGAAAGAAAAGCCGGGAAGTAAGGATCAAAAAGCCAAAAGCTGTCACGAAGGCTGAAAGGGAACAGAAAGCAAGGGAAAAGAGGCTCAATAAAGAGTATGAGGAGTTTGTTGAAGCTTCAAGAAAGAGAGCATATGACATTCAAAGTCCTGAGGTAAAGGAACGGATAAAGGCCAACAGGAAAGAAACGGCTGCCAGTTACAAAATGAAGAAGAAATCGAACGTGAAGAATACAAACAGAGCAAACAGAAAATACAGGAGTAAATGATTCAGGCGCTCTTCCCGTACATTATTTAACAGGTTCGCGTTTGTGA
>JABUEV010000588.1 GCA_013314865.1 Bacteroidales bacterium
GAACGCAAAAGTACCGGACCTTCTTTCCACTGCAGTATCGCTTTATGCGCTGAATTATGCAGATTCAGATCTTACAGAAATCAGACCTGACTGTCTGACTTTTATTGATAATTTGTTTATGGGAGGAGGATTTGCAGGAACTGTTTTTGACACTGAACCTGATATAGAATACACATTTTACGGACTGCTTGCACTTGGGGCATTGGCTGAATAATATGGAAAGCACAGATATTAAAACCAGGTATTTTGAACTGCGTGATAAGCTTCTTTCAGAACGCAATCAGGAAGGCTACTGGACGGGAAGGCTTTCCACCAGCGCTCTTTCGACGGCAGTTGCTATTGTAGCACTTAAACTGGCAGACAATAAATCTGACCGGACCCTTATTGAAACGGGTTTTAACTGGTTATGCAGAAACATAAACAAGGATGGAGGCTATGGCGACACCACTGACTCCATAAGCAATGTCAGTACAACACTTTTGTGCTATGCCGCAATAAGTTACTGTCAGTCAAATAATAATGGGATTTCAACACTGCATTTAATTGAAAAATGGCTGGAAGAAAGAGGAATAAATATTGACCCTGATACCATCACAGGCTCGGTACTCAGGTTTTATGGAAATGATTATACCTTTTCAGTTCCGATTCTGGCAATGCTTATGATATGTGAGGTAATACCTCATTCCTCAGCTGACAGGATGCCTCTATTCCCGTTTGAACTGACACTTTTGCCGTCGTATTTGTACCGTTTCCTCAATTTAAGGGTTGTTAGTTATGCACTGCCTGCACTTATCGGTGTAGGTATATGGCTTCATAAATTCAGGAGAAAGCGGAACACGCCGATGTCTTATATTAGAAATTATTTTATCAGACCGGCTTTGAAAAAACTGGACCATATTCTTCCTGAGAGCGGAGGATTTCTTGAGGCAATTCCCCTGACCGCATTTGTTGCGATGTGTCTTATCGATGCCAATGAAAAGGATACACACACAGTCAGGAAAGGGATTGAGTTTCTCAGAAAACAGAAGCGTGAGGATGGAGGATGGCCAATTGATACAGACCTTTCAACCTGGGTAACAACACTTTCGATTAAAGCTCTTGGAGAAGACATAAAACAAGTGATGAATGAAAACCAGCTTCAAATCCTGAGAAATCACCTGCTTGGCCTCCAATACCGGACAAGGCATCCTTTTAATGATGCAAAACCCGGAGGATGGGGATGGACAAGCTATTCGGGTTCGGTACCTGATGCAGATGACACTCCCGGTGCCATACTTGCCTTGCTGCATTTATATAACGGAACCAATGAAGAAAACATTTCTATAGAAAACGGATGCAGATGGCTGACAGAAATTCAGAACTCTGATGGTGGATTCCCTACATTCTGCAAAGGATGGGGAAAGCTACCTTTTGACAAAAGCTGTGCTGACCTGACGGGTCATGCATTGCTGGCGCTGATGAAAACATCCGAAATCCTTAAGGGTCAAATTCAACCCGGACTCTTTCAGAAAGTTGATAAAAGTATCAGTAAGGCCATTAAATACCTGGCTAATACCCAATTGGGAAACGGGGCATGGCTGCCGCTCTGGTTCGGAAATCAGCTTACTTCCGATATGACCAATCCTGTTTACGGAACTGCAAAGGTTTCACTTTATCTCTTCGATTGTATGAATACTTTGGATGAGAATTCAGAGAAAAGGAACGATATATTAAGGATGCTAAAAAAGTCATGGAATTTTTTGCTTGAACAGCAAAACGATGATGGCAGTTGGGGAGGTGAAAAGGGTATACCAGGATCTGTCGAAGAGACATCTCTTGCGATATCTGCCCTGGCATCTGTGAATAAGGATGCATGTATGAGAGGTTTATTTTGGCTTGAAGGATTTGATAGACTTCCCTCCTCACCTATTGGCCTCTATTTTGCAATGCTGTGGTACGATGAAAAACTTTATCCGGTAATATATTATGTCGAGGCACTCAGGAGAATTCTTAATCAGATTGATTAATTCCGAAGGTA
>JABUEV010000589.1 GCA_013314865.1 Bacteroidales bacterium
TAGATGCCGGTCTGAATGTGATCCAAGATAATGCCCTTCCTTCTTTAACTTCAAAACCAGCGACCTGAATTCAGGATTACGATAAAAATTCCCGGTAAGAAAGAAAGAGGCTTTGACTTTTTCATCTTTAAGTGCTGACAAAATGAATTCTCCTCCGTCAGCATACTCATCGCCCGTAAATACAAGTGCGAGACATCTGGATGTTGTATCGCCCCTGATTATGCCGCCGTGAGATATTATTGAAACATCTTTCCGAAATTCAAGCTGAGACCGCTTGTCAGCTTTACTTCCCTGACCAGTCTTAAGTGTGCATGAACTTGCTGAAAATACAGCAATCAGATAAATTACAAAGATACCTGGAGGATTCCTCATGATAGCTTTATTACATGGTCAGGTAACAGGTTCACCTTCAAGATAAACATTCACCAGCCTGAAGTTTTTGTCAATTATAATCATGTCAGCCCTGTACCCTGGAGCCAGTTTCCCCCTGTCCGAAAGATTCATTACCCTGGCAGGATAAAGGGTGGCCATGCGCAAAGCCTCATCAGGCATAATGCCGGCATTGTTCACGCAGTTCCTGACAGCATCGAGCATGGTAAGTTTTGATCCTGACAAAGTTCCGTCAGGAAGTGTGAAACGGTCATGCTGTTTAACATGACGATAGGCGCCGTTAATATTCTCTTCAACTGCATCACTTACAAGAAACAGTCTTTCGTTCATTAGCTTTTTTGCGATAGTTAACATGCTGTAGTCAACGTGGATTCCATCGGCAATAATACTGGCACAGGCATTTTCTGATACAAAAGTGGCTCCCGGAAGGCCCGGATCACGGTGATGAAGCTGTGACATGGCATTAAAAAGATGAGTCGTGACCTTTACCCCCCGGCTAAATCCCTCCATGGCCTCTTTAAAAGTAGCATTGCTGTGACCTGCCGCAACTGTCACTCCGCTGGCCAATAAGATTTTTACACATTCCTCACTGCACACTTCAGGAGCAATAGTCATCATTTTCATAGTGCCGCCGGCAATATTCAATAAATCATTAAGATCTTCAGGCTGCGGAGCCCTTATGTATTCTCTCATGTGAGCACCTTTCCTGTACTGGCTAATAAAAGGTCCCTCAAAATGAAGACCCAGGACAGCAGGATGTCTGTTCTCCCTTACTGCCGCAGATGCATTACGGTAAACTTCAGGAGAATTAGTCGGCAAAGCAACCAGAAACCCTGTCGTGCCTGTCTTAACTATACTTCCCGCTATAATATCCAGTGACTCAACTGTAGGTTCAGAAGAAAATAATCGTCCGCCACTGCCGGCAATCTGCAAATCTATCAATCCGGGAGAAATGTAACAATTGTTACAATTTACTACCTCCATGTCATTTGTTACTGCCTGAGGTTCTATTAATGACCTGATCCTTTTTCCGTCAGTAACAAGGACTTTTCCTGAAATTATTTCCTCACCTGTAAAAATATCAGCATTGATAAATGCTCTCAACATATTTAAAAGTTAAAACAAAGACACTATTTAAGATTAATAACCTGAGGTCCGACATTCCATCCCGAAATCCTTAATGATGGAATTCCTTTTGAAATCTTTTCCTCCGGACAGCTTACTTTTACAGTAACAGTTTCAGAAGGTGCAAGAGTAAAGTAATTTCCTGACCAGAATGAAGGCAGTACTTCCTCACCATTCATCATCAGCTGTGGTCTGATGAAGAATGCCAGTTTGTCAGAAGGATTTGTTATCCTTAAAGTCCATTCTCTCGTTGCTTTAAGTCTGACTGAATTAACCACTGTCACAGCCAGATCAGCGGAGGGCATTTTATTTAGTTCCCTGTAATCGCCATTTTGTGAAATCCAGTATGTATTTGATGAAATGTTCCTTCCCGAGGCGTCTTTAAGTCTGAGCAGAACCAAAATTGCGCCTTCACTCTTTTCAAGAATCTCAGCAAGGGGGATTATTTCCTGGACATCAGTTGCGGCCAGGCTTACGATAGTGTTCTTCCGGAAAAT
>JABUEV010000590.1 GCA_013314865.1 Bacteroidales bacterium
CATTCAGTCTTTCTCTCTTTTGATTCATATTTTGAAGAACTGCATGGAGGGGCAGGCTTTTATCTTTCGAACGATTACCTCGGAGGAATAGTAAATGACATCAGAGCCGGATTTTCATATGCTTATTTTCTTCAGGCCGGGGAAAATCTTTTTATAAATGCAGGCTTGTCGGCCTCTGTTTTTCATCGGGGATTTAACTTCAATGGCGCTGTACTGCCTGATCAGATAGATCTTATCGGAAATATTACTCCGGTTTCTTCAGAGCCGCTTGCCGACAGAGGAAAGACAGCCTTCGATGTAGGAGCCGGATTCCTGGTCATTTCAGGAAAATTTTTCGCCGGACTTTCAGTAAGTCACCTTGCTCAACCTGAAATAAATCCTGTCAGTTCGGGGGAAGATAAATTAAAGAGAAAACTAAGTGTTCACATGGCAGTTGATCTCAAGGCGGATAAAAAAGGCATCTTTACAATACGACCTGTCCTGACGGGAGAATTGCAGGGAGATTTTTTAAGTGCCGGGGCAGGTGTTGCGGCTCATAGCAGGAGCCTTGCAGTAAGTGCAATGGCAATTAGAAGCAGTTCCGGCAGTGTTGATGTTACAACAGGATTTATGATAAACAACGGAAGAATTTCGCTTCTATATAACTACTGTTTTAACCTGCACTCGGTTAATTCTCTCCTGCCAGTCTCACTTTTTCATCAGGCAGGCATTGCAGTAAGTTTATTTAATGTTGAAAAAAGTAACAGAATCAGAACAATAATTCTGCCAGGATTGTAGTTATATTTGTTGTTTTTAATTTACGGATTGTAAAATTTTTTTTGAAAGCTGTAAAACTAAAATAGTTATGTATAGATTCAGAGCTTTGCCTATAGTGATTTTTGCTGTTCTTATTCTTGCTTCCTGCAAAGGAGGGAAGAAGGCAGATGTGTCGCCGACCACAGGTTGGAAATACAACGACCCCGATAACGGAGGCTTTGAAGTAGCTCTGGGGGCTGAACAGAAAACCGGACCCGGACTTGTTCTCATTGAGGGAGGACGCTTTACAATGGGTAGGGTTCAGCAGGATGTTATGTTCGACTGGAACAATGAACCGAGGACAGTCACTGTCTCATCATTCTATATGGATGAGACGGAAATCAGGAATGTTGACTACCGCGAATATCTCTTCTGGCTCAGGAGGGTTTACAGGGATTATCCTGAAGTATACAGAAGAGCTCTTCCTGATACCCTTGTTTGGAGAAGCCCCATGGGATTCAATGATCCGTATGTCCAGTACTATTTCAGACATCCGGCTTACAACAATTACCCTGTGGTGGGTGTCAGCTGGGTAAAAGCCAATGATTACTGTTTGTGGAGAACCGACAGGGTTAACGAGCAGATACTTATTGATGAGGGAGAACTTAACCCGGATCCGAATCAGCTTAATGAAAATAATTTCAATACCCAGGCATATCTTGCAGGTCAGTATGAGGGTGTGGTCAACAGGCTCAGGGAAAGCCTTAATCCAAACCAGACTGAGAGAAGAACGACCTTTGAAGACGGTATCCTTTTACCTGCATACAGACTGCCTACCGAAGCTGAATGGGAATTTGCAGCTTACTCACTGAGAGGCAATACCTTCGAGGAAAGAATTTATGAAAGAAGAATCTATCCGTGGGACGGTCATAATGTCAGAAATGCCCAGAAACGTTACAGAGGTCAGATGATGGCTAACTTTGTAAGAGGAAGAGGTGATATGATGGGTGTTGCCGGGAGTCTTAACGACAATGGAAGCATTACAGTCGACGTTAAATCATACTGGCCCAATGATTATGGCCTATATTGCATGGCCGGCAACGTTAACGAATGGGTTCAGGATGTGTACAGACCTCTATCGTTTCAGGATATGGACGCATTTAATCCTTTCAGGGGCAATGTCTTTACCGACCTCAGGAGAGATGCAAACGGGCAGGTAGTTCCTAAAGACCGCCTTGGCAGACTCTATATTGATACAGTTAAGGAT
>JABUEV010000591.1 GCA_013314865.1 Bacteroidales bacterium
AAGGAGATAAGGGAACGTGCTGAGGCAGGAGAGAGGACTCTTGTCACCACAATCACAAAAAGAATGGCTGAGGAGCTTTCGGCTTATCTTATTAAGTACGATATCAGATGCCGTTACATCCATTCTGACATTGACACCCTTGAACGCATTGATATCATGGAAGGCCTCAGGAGCGGGGAGTTTGATGTTCTGGTTGGTGTTAACCTTCTTCGTGAGGGGCTTGATCTGCCTGAAGTATCGCTTGTGGCAATTCTGGACGCTGACAAGGAAGGATTTCTCAGGTCAGCCCGGTCACTTACCCAAACTGCAGGACGCGCCGCACGAAACCTTAACGGAAAAGTGATAATGTATGCCGACACAATTACTGAAAGCATGCAGCAGACTATCAACGAGACTAACAGACGAAGGGAGAAACAGCTGAGATACAATGAGAAAATGGGTATAACTCCGGCACAGATTATCAAGAAAACCGGAACCATCCTGGCCGGGCTAAGCAAAAAAGGTATTGCTGTGAAAGCTTATATAGAGCCTGAAAAGCCAGACCTCGCAGCCGATCCTGTTGTAAAATATATGAACCGCGAAGCTTTGGAAAAGGCAATCGAGAAAGTCAAAAAAAGTATGGAAAAAGCAGCTTCAGAGCTTGACTTTATCCAGGCGGCAAGGTTCAGAGATGAAATGGCAGAACTTCAGAAACTTCTGCATAACAGGCCTAAATAAAAGCCTGTTCCGGTTAATCAGAAATTTAATAACCCTGCTTTAGTTTATCTTTGAAGCAGACCAGTTGCCTTTGGTCGACCCGGAAACAAAAGTGCCGGACATTTTTGATCCGTCGACTTTTCCGGTATATACTGCCCCGTCAATTGTAAATGTTATTTCGCTTCCCTTCAGCCGTCCGTCAGTTAAAGGTGAATTCTTCCCGTTAATTGTCAATGTGCCTGAGATGAACTGGTAATTCTGGGTGATGTTCAGTTCTCCCTTGTCAAGTTTCCATTTTCCTTCGACCTTTGCAGGTACTATCCACATAAGGGCGTGATTCCAGCTGTTCCAGTTGTCTTCAGTGGTTACTTCATAGTCAGCTTCCCATTCTCCCATGGTAAATGTGTTTGATACAATTCTCGTACCGGGCTTCAGCTCAAGCAGTTTGGGTCTGAGCCTGAGATTTATCTCGGGAAGTAAAAACATTGTTATAACAGTAGCTTTTGAAAGGTCAGTCTCGAAAAGATCTGCTTCAATAAATTTTGCCTTGTCAGCAACACCCTCTTTCTGGGCATTTCTTCTTGAAAGGGCTACCATGTCAGGATTATACTCAACGCCAAGAGCATTTGCTCCAAGTTTGGCAGCTGTGATTACTGTCCGCCCGTCGCCTGAACCGAGATCAATCACATAATCGTTAGCAGTGACACCGGCTATTTCAAGCATCTTGTCGACCAGTTCCTGGGGAGTCGGAACCCATACAACATCTTTCCCCTGCTGTCCGACTTCAGGTACGAATTCATTACCTGACTTATTCTGGGCATTAATTGAGGTTAAAGCAATTACTGACAGAAACACTGCCAGGTATCCATACTTTATCGCAGTTCTTTTCATAGTAGAATAGAATTAAATTCAGATTTAAATAGAAAAGCTTAAAAGTATAAAATAATTTGTCAACTTCTGATAAGAGATGAAACAAAGTTTGCAATTGCAAGAGAAGAAGTGAGTCCCGGAGATTCAATCCCAATCAGATTGATAAATCCGGGAAAGCCTCTTTCAGATTCTTCCCTGATGTAGAAATCCCTCACCGGTTCTCCTTTTTTCTGAATTTTGGGTCTAATCCCTGCCATGTCCGGAGAGATGTCTTCCGGTTCAAGAAATGGAAGAAATTTCTTTGCCGAAACGAAGAAAGCTTCTTTTTTCGTTTCATCCACTCTATAATCATAGGAATTTGACTGAAGCCAGTTTACATCCGGTCCAAGCTTCACTCCCCCTCCGGTGTCAACTGTTACATGGATGCCTATTCCTT
>JABUEV010000011.1 GCA_013314865.1 Bacteroidales bacterium
GTAATCGCTGAGGTCACTTACAACAATAAATCTGGCGCCGGCATATTTGGCAATTGCAACTGCCATATTTCCTATTAGTCCTGCACCGGTAACCAGTACGTCTTCTCCCAGCAGAGGAAATGAGAGTGCTGTATGTGTTGCATTTCCAAACGGGTCCATGATAGCCGCCCATTCATCAGGTATCCTTGGATCCAGAGGCACTATGTTTGATGCCGGAATCTTAACATATTCAGCAAATGAACCGTCAGTATTCACTCCTATACCGATGGTGTTTTCACAAACATGCTCCTTGCCCCGCCTGCAGTTGCGGCAATGACCGCAGGCCAAATGTCCTTCCCCGGTAACCCTGTCGCCGGGCTTCAGATTCTTCACACCTGCACCTGTCTTTTCAATGTACCCCATGTATTCGTGTCCGATTATCATCGGAGTCTTAATGGTTTTCCGCGCCCATTCATCCCATCTGTAGATATGCAAATCGGTACCGCAGATTGCTGATTTTTTGACTTTTATGATAACATCATTGAGTCCGGGTTCAGGAACAGGAACCTCTTCCATCCATAAGCCCTTTTCGGGTTTTAGCTTTACCAGTGCTTTCATCATTTTCATACAGGAAAACCTTATTGTTATACAAGTTTTTCACCACAGTAAAGTTAATATAAATAAGAAGTATAAAAACTGATATAAAATCATAATATAAGACGCTTTAAGTATCTTTGTGGCGATAAAAACAATAATTGATGGCGCAGGTACGAGTACGGTTTGCACCAAGTCCGACAGGGCCCTTGCACATAGGCGGGGTAAGGACAGCCCTTTACAACTATCTTTTTGCAAGAAAAAATAAAGGAACTTTTATCCTTAGAATTGAGGATACTGATCAGGCACGTTTTGTTGAGGGTGCTGAGGAATACATTTTTGCTGCCCTGAAATGGTGCGGAATAGAAATTGATGAAGGTGTCAATGAAGGCGGTGATTACGGTCCTTACAGACAGAGTGAAAGAAAGGAGATATACAGGCAATATGCTGAAATGCTCATTGACAGAGGATATGCCTATTATGCTTTTGATACGGCCGAAGAACTTGACAAACTCAGAACCGATTCTGAAAAAAAAGGTGAGACTTTCATTTATAACGCTCTTAACAGGGATAGATTTAAGAACTCGGTTTCATTAAGTGATACAGAGTGGCATGCAAGACTAAATGCCGGAGAACCTTATGTAATCCGTTTTAAAATGCCTGCTGACGAGGAGATACACTTTGACGACCTGATACGCGGACATATATCAGTCAATACAAGTACTCTGGATGATAAGGTCCTCTTTAAATCGGACGGAATGCCAACATATCATCTGGCAAATATCGTTGATGACCATCTGATGAAAATCAGTCATGTAATCAGGGGAGAGGAATGGCTTCCGTCTCTTCCTTTGCATTTCATGCTTTACCGTTCATTTGGATGGACACCTCCTCTTTTTGCGCACCTGCCTCTTCTGCTGAAACCCGATGGTAAGGGTAAATTAAGCAAGCGGGACGGAGACAAGATGGGATTTCCGGTCTTCCCTCTTTATTGGCCCTACGGCGAAAAAGCCAGAGGTTTCAGGGAAGATGGCTATTACCCCGAAGCCTTTGTCAATATGCTTGCCCTTCTGGGATGGAACCCGGGCACAGATCAGGAAATCTTTTCAATGGAAGAACTGATCGAAGCATTTTCAATTGAGAAAGTCGGCAAATCCGGGTCACATTTTGACCCTGAAAAAGCGAAATGGTTTAACCACCAATACCTTCAGAGAAAAAGCAACAGGGAGCTTGCACTTGAATTCAGGGAAATTCTAAGGGCAAAAGGATACCATGTTGATATTGTTAATCTCGAGACGGTGGTTGGCCTTGTAAAGGAAAGAGTAAGTTTTGTAAAAGACATGTGGAATGAAGCTGACTTCTTTTTCAAGGCACCTGAAACGTACGATCAGGAAGTTGTAAGAAAGAGATGGAAAAACAATACCTCATCCCTGGTAACCGAGCTTAAAACAGTTCTGCACGATATCCAGTCTTTTACTCCGGAAGAGACTGAAAAAGTTGTCAGATCATGGATTTCAGAAAAGAAAATTAACGCGGGAGAGGTAATGACTCCATTTCGTCTTCTTATTGTCGGTGCCCTAAGGGGACCGGGTATTTTTGACATAATAGGATGGATAGGCAAGGAAGAAACTATCCGGCGAATCGAAAAAGGTATCTCTGCCATTGCGAAATGAAAATACATAACCTCCCCTCTCCGGGAGATTACATCGATATTCACAGCCATGATGCCGCTCCTTCAGCAGGCATATTCACTGTTGAAAATCTTATGGCTCATGAAGGTAAAACTCCTGCTGAAAAAAAGGGCATTGCATATGCAATCGGCATCCATCCCTGGTATCTCAGTGAATTAAATCATGACGACCTTATAAAAACAGTTCTGCTTACAGCAGGGAATGAAAATGTCATTGCGGTTGGTGAAGCCGGATTTGACAAACTGAGAGGACCTTCAATTGACCTGCAGAGAAAAGCATTTGAAGAACAGGTAAAAATTTCAGAGGAACTGAAAAAGCCTCTGATAATCCACTGCGTCAGAATGTGGGATGAACTTCTTATGACTCATAAGAAGCTCAGACCCTCAATGCCATGGCTGGTGCACGGGTTCAGAGGGAAGAAAGAACTTGCGTTTCAGCTGATATCCAGAGGTATGTACCTTTCATTCTGGTTTGAGTTTATTTTAAGACCGGAATCATCAGGGCTTCTGAGAGAACTGCCACACGGCAGAATCTTTCTTGAAACTGACGGTGCCGATGTCAGTATAAAAGATATCTATGCCAAAGTCTCGGAAGATCTTGGAATAAGCCTTAATAAACTCAAAGACATTATGGCTGAGAACTTTAATAATTTTTTTGCATGACTGACTGGCTTTCCAGAAGTGCTTTGTTACTTGACGCTGAAAAAGTTAGAAAACTTAAATCGTCCAGTGTACTGATCGTTGGCCTTGGTGGTGTCGGGTCTGTTGCAGCAGAAATGATATGCAGAGCAGGTATCGGAAAAATGACTATTGCTGATGGTGATACCGTGCATGTCACTAACCGGAACCGGCAGATAAATGCTTTAAAAAGTACTGAAGGAATGCTGAAGGCAGAAGTCACCGGACAAAGACTTAAAGACATAAATCCTGAACTGGAACTGACAATTATAGCAGAATATTTAAGGGACAAACTCATGGAAGAAATACTTGACGGCGGATTCGACTATGTTGTGGATGCAATTGACACATTATCCCCGAAGGTTTTTCTGATATATCACAGCATGACACGTAAAATTCCGGTTGTGAGCTCTATGGGTTCAGGAGGGAAGCTGGATCCTCTTGCCCTGAGGATTGCCGATATCTCCGAAACCAGTGTTTGTCCTCTTGCAAGACTCTTGAGAAAGAGACTACACAGGCTGGGAATAAGGGAAGGTTTTACTGCTGTTTACTCTGTGGAACCCCCTGATAAGAGCAAAATCGTCAAGGTAAAGGGAGAAAGAAACAAAGCCTCTATGGCAGGGACAATTTCATACATGCCGGCATTATTTGGAATTGCCTGTGCATCAGTGGTGATACGTGACCTGGCAGGAATCGGACATGCAAACTACGATGAAAATCAATCAGCCTGAATAAACTTGCTGATTCTGCAATCTTCATTCAATCAGTCAGAAATATTGCCGTTTGTTTTCTTAAAGATGTAGTAAAACGGAATACCAACGACAACTGTCAGGATTGCAACTGATGATTCAGCAGGTCTTTCAAGGAATGACAAAAAAAGGATAAGAATCCCGCAAAGAATATATACTATCTGGGTGAAAGGAAATCCCTTGATGCGCATCGCTCCGGGCTCTCTTTTTCTTAATCTCCATACTCCCAGGACTGTGAGAACAGGAAATATCCCAAGAGCAAATCCCATATAGGTGAGCACCTGCTCAAAGGTACCGGAAAGAACAAGGATGACTGCAATTACACATTGAAGCAGAATAGAATTTGAAGGGACCTGAAACCTTTTGTGGATTTTTGCAACTGATTTGAAAAAAAGACCATCCTTTGCCATGGAATAATATACTCTCGGACCTATGATGATGAATGCGCTGAGTGAAGAGAAAAGAGCAAACGCAATAAGTATTGAGAAGAGTATTTCCGCAGACTTGCCAAAAAGGTTTCCCATTGCAAGCCCTCCGACAGATATCACTCCTTTCATTTCCTCGGGAGAGATGCCGTAAACATAAAGTATGTTTATGCCGATATAAAGGAGCATAACAATTAGAGTTCCGTAAATAAGTGAACCAGGCAGGTTTCTTGTCGGATTTTTTATTTCTGCTCCGAGGTAAGTTGAAGCATTCCAGCCGCTGTATGCAAACATTATCCACATCAGCGAGAGCCCGGCTGTTTTCCAACCTGCGAGTCCTCCGGGAAGAGATCCCCCTCTTGAAAAGTTCGAAAAGTCTCCCTTTCCTGAAGCAAATCCGGCTGTTAATAAAATAACAATAAGCAGGATTTTCATCAGGGTAAGCACATTCTGAATTTTAGCACCGTATTTGATACCCCGGTAATGAATGAATGTAAATATCAGAATAACCGATACAGCAAGAATCTTTTTGGTTAGTTCCGGACCAACCCCAAGGGAATTCTGGGCCCATGGAGAGAGGACAGGAACAGCCCTGGTAAAGTATTCGCTGAAGCCGAGGGCAGAGGCTGCTATGGGTGCAGAAAAACCAACTATAAATGAAACCCAGCCGCTTAGAAATCCGAATATCGGGTGGTATAGCCTGGAAAGAAAAAGATATTCACCTCCGGCTCCCGGCATTGCAGCACCAAGCTCTCCGTATGCTAGTGCACCGCAGAGAGCTATTATGCCCCCCATTGCCCAGAGGACAAGCATAAGAACCGGATCATTAAGCCCTGACATTAATAGTCCGGATGTCGTAAAAATACCTGCGCCAATCATGTTGGCAACAACTATATTGGTGGCGGGAAACAATCCGAGTTTCCTCTGGAGTCTCTCTTCAGACATAATTATTTTTCTGATTTTTTATAACTTATGGAAACACCCCCTCCGGCATTGTTTACAGTGGTTTCATAATTCTTAAGACTTCTGACATATCTTAAGAATTCTGCCTGACCTCCGTATCCGCCATAACCTCTGTCCGACACGTTATGGGCAGTGAAACAGCCGCCGACCTTAAGTTTGGGGTCTATATCAATGAAATAGTTCTTGTACCATTCCTTGTCTGCATCGCTGAAAACAAAATCAAACGGACCTTTAAGCTCCTTTACCAGTGTATGAGCATCACCAAGCCTTGCGTCGATATATTCAGATAGGCCAGCCTGCCTGAAATTCTCGAGAGCCTGACGGTGCCTTCCTTCATCTATCTCTATTGTTATCAGCTTACCGCCTGTCTTGCTGAGTGCCCAGGCTATCCAGATAGATGAATGCCCTGTTGAAGTGCCAATTTCAAGTGCGCTCTTGTAATTGTTCTTAACTATAATATCATATAATAGCTGTCCGTCAACAGCAGGCACATTCATGTCATACCATCGCCTTCTGCTGTCATTCAAAAATTTTCTTACCCTTTCATCAATAGAACTTGCTTGTCCGGAAGTCTGTGCATCAGATAGCTGAAAATTAAACATTAGAGCTAAGGCAAGTATTATAAATCTGGAAATCCATGAAAGTAAAATCATAATTCTGGGATTAATGAAGTTTCAAATCTATAATTAATTGACATATATTTAAACAGATTTATTCCTGAATGGATCACTAAAGTGTTATTATTTTTCCTGAATCGGAATCAGCGGATCGTAATATTAACATTTGCTGAACTATCTAAATGATAGAAATACAAGGTTTGAGCATGAGGTGCCATATAACAAGTGACTAGATAATGAAATTCTGGTATTGCTAAAATAAGCTTGAATAATCCGGAACTGATAAAATAAACCAAATTATATTTTTAGTTGTTAAAATATAACGAATACTCAGTATATTTGAGTTCTTAAAACATTGATCGGAGGTAATTATTATGAATTTCTCAGATTTTGTCACAAATAACGGGAAAAAGATTTGCAAGGAGCATTTTCTGCAC
The DNA here is from genome assembly GCA_013314865.1 of Bacteroidales bacterium. Lineage (GTDB taxonomy): Bacteria > Bacteroidota > Bacteroidia > Bacteroidales > VadinHA17 > LD21. The sequence continues at coordinate 6,133 of JABUEV010000011.1, forward strand.
CTGGTACAGGTTTCAAGAATAGACGGGAAAATCAGTGATGATGAAATGAAGATGCTTCATAAGAAGGGTAAGAAATTCGGACTGACTGACCCTGAGATTGACATATTAATCCAGTCGGAAGCACATCATCATTACACGCCGCCCGTTAGTCTGAAGGCAAAATTCAGTCATTTATATAACATTGCTCAGTTGATTCTGGCCGACGATGTAGTTACAGAGTCAGAAAAAAAGATGCTTAAACGGTTTGCCCTTGAGGCAGGGTTTAAAGGAGATACGGTTGAAAAACTGGCCAACCACCTGCTTGACGGCATAAAAGAAGGGAAAGATGAGGATGACCTGCTTGACCATTTCAGGAAGGAGCATCTTTTCAAAGACTGAAGCCGTCTGAAATTACAATCATTAATTTTATGCCTGCCGGACTTCGATTTATCGCTGTCCGGTTTATTGTATGAATAGTGAACATGCTCTAAGATTAAATCATATTATAATCATTAAAATTTTTTTAAACTGTTAGTTTAGTAACTAAACATTTATTATATTTGTTTAGCAACTAAACAAATTATGAATACTGAACTCCAGGAACTGATTGATTCTTTCCTGAAAATACTTGACCTGTACTCTGTCATAAACAGAAAACCTGTTGACTACGGGACAGGTGATCTGCTCTATTTTACCGAGATACATACCCTGACAGTAATAGGAAGAAACAAGGAAATAAACATTACTCAGCTTGGTGAAATGATGGGGGTGACAAAGGGAGCTATATCTCAAACAGTGAAAAAACTTGCCGGGAAAAACCTTATTGTCAGAGCAAACACTTCAAATAAGAGAGAAGTGATGCTTAAACTGAGCGATAGAGGCAAAATAGCCTATAAGGGCCAGAAATCGCTTCAGAAAGAAATTTTCACTTTTGCAAAAAAACTTTACAAAAAGGGAACACCCAAACAGCGCGAAATGGTACGCAGATTGTTTGAGGAGATAATCAGAAATCTGATGATGCGGTTGGAAAATCTTGAAAAGGCAAAAGTGAAAACCGGCTGAAAATTTACATTAAGATAACCTGGAAAAGCATCTTACAGAGATATGAATATTAACCGGTACAATCAACCAAATTCTTAAGCAATGAAAAGGCGGTTCATTGTTGCATTGTTTTTGTTTCCAATGCTGTTATACGGACAGAAGGAACTGGATGATTATATCCGATTCGGACTTGAAAACAATCTTGCGCTGAAACAGAAACTGTCTGACTACAGCAGAAGCATAGAGGCGCTGAAAGAGGCAAAAGGCTTCTTTTATCCTTCGGTAAGCATTAATGCAAGATATACTAGAGCCGAAGGAGGGCGGATAATTGAATTTCCTGCCGGAGACATGCTTAATCCTGTTTATATGACTCTTAATGCCCTCACTTCATCAAATCTCTTCCCTTTGATAGAAAACCAGGAGTTCAAGTTTCTGCGCCCTGAGGAGCATGAAACTAAAATCAGGATTGTCCAGCAGGTATTCAATCCGGATGTCTACTACAATACCCTTATTAAAAAGGAGTTGTCAGTGCTTGGAGCAAACGATGTTGAACAATACAGGAGAGAACTCGTGGCAGAAATAAAAAAAGCTTATTATAATGCAGCTTCAGCTGAAGGAATTCTCAGAATACTTGAAGAAACTCGGGAATTGCTGCTTGAGAACATAATAGTAAGTAAAAGATTATTGGAAAACGGAATTATTACGTACGATTATCTCTATCGTTCTGAAGCTGAACTGGCCAGATTAAGCCAGGAGTACCAGAATGCCCTTAAAAACTCCAAACTTGCAAAATCCTATTTCAACTTTCTTCTGAACAAGCCATTAAACGACACCGTAATCATTAAACCCCCTGAATATTTTCCTTCAGTCACCCGGCTGACAGGTGATCTTGTAAAGAATGCTCTTTCAGGAAGAGAAGAGTTGAGGAAACTGGAAAACTATAAAAACATTTCCGGACTGATGGTCAGGATGAATGAAGCTGAAAGACTGCCCGAAATAATGATTGTGGCAGATTTCGGGTACCAGGGAGAGAAATATGAATTCAACAGGGATCAGGATTACCTGCTTGCATCAGCAGTTCTTACATGGAATATTTTTGACGGCTTTGCAAGACGAGCCAGGGGAAGGCAGGCAGTTTTTCAGCGAGAAATGGCTGAAGCTCAGATTCAGGAAGCTAAGAAGCAAATAGAACTGCAGGTAATAAACGCCCTTGATGAGCTTAAGGCATCGGAGATAGGAATAACAGCTGCTGAAAGCAGGGTAAAGAGCGCCTCCCAGGTCTTCAGACTTGTCAGTAAGAAATATGAGGAAGGACAGGCATCCATGCTCGAATTTCTGGATGCCAGAAATAACCTCACACAGGCTGAAGAAAATCTTGTTATTTCAAAATATAAGTATTTGTCCGATTTTGCACAACTTGAAAAGACAGCTGCAATTAATCAACCTGAATAAGATGAAGAAAAATTTAAATATTATTGTTTTTTGCATACTGGCTGTATCAGCATGCAGAAACGAGCCGGTGAAACTTCCTGAATCTGATCCTGTCAGGGTGAAAGTGACCGGGATAAAAACTGCGCAATCTATGGTGCCGGTTCATTCAGCCGGAATTGTCATGCCCGGTGACGAAATGAAGCTGTCCTTCAAGACAGGGGGTATAATTGCTGAAATTTCTGCCAGGGAAGGAGACCAGGTTAAAAAAGGAGACCTTCTTGCATCACTTAACCTTTCTGAAATTAATGCAAACGTTCAAATGGCAGAAAATGCTTATGAAAAAGCCCTGCGCGACTGGACAAGAGCGAGAAATCTTTACAACGATACAGTCGCCAGCCTTGAACAATTTCAAAATGCAACAACTGCTCTCGAAGTTGCCAAATCAAACCTCAGTATTGCCAGGTTCAACATGGATCACTCGGTTATCAGGGCTCCGGCCGACGGTATTATACTTAAACAGCTTTCAAAGGCAGGAGAAATGATTGCACCCGGATATCCGGTTTTCCTGTTTGGTGCACTGGGAAATGACAGATGGAAGGTCAGAACATCTTTGTCTGACCGTGACATTGTGAGGATAAATAAGGGAGATTCAGCACGGGTGACACTGGATGCCTATCCCGGGATTTATTTTTCATGCAAGGTGGTCCAGATAAGCGCCATGACTGACCCGGTATCGGGTACCTGCGAGGTGGAACTGAGTCTTAATCCAGGAAAATTCCGTCTTACTGCAGGATTTATTGCAGGGGTGGATATTTTTCCATCAAGACAGGATACCGGATACATTGTTCCGGTGGGAGCAATCGTCGGAATCGACGGTAATGCAGGATTTATTTTTACAGTAAATGATTCGGACTATGTAAGAAAGACCGGAATAGAAATATTATCAGTTTCCGGACAACAGGCAATTGTAAAAAACATCCCTGAGGGAGTGAACCGGATTGTATCAGAAGGAACAGCATATCTGAAGGACGGTGAAAAAGTAAGGATAGTAAAATGAAAATATCAGAACTGGCTGTAAGGAATCATCAGTTTACAATAGTAATTTTTCTGATGCTCATTGCACTGGGGATCTATTCCTTCCTTAAAATTCCCCAGTCAGAGGATCCTGAATTTCCCATTTCCATATTCCCGGTAATAGCAGTCTATCCGGGGGCTTCGCCATCAGATATTGAAGAGCTAGTGGTAGATGAAATAGAGAGAGCTCTAAATGAACTCGAAGACATAAAAAGAATAAAGACAGAAATAAAGGACGGAGTGGCTATTATTGTTGTCGAGTTTTCTGCAGATACGGATCCTGACAGAAAGTATGACGAGATACTCCAGAAAATGAATGATATCAGGCCATATTTGCCGCAGGATCTTTACAGTCTGGAGGTAATGAAGATACAAGCCGGGAACACAAATATCATTCAAAGTGCTCTTGTTTCTGAAAGTGCATCGTATGACGATTTGAGAAAACTGGCCAATGAGTTGAAAGACAGACTCTCTGCTGTGCCGGGTGTAAAGAAAGCTGAGATTTTTGCATGCCCTGAAAAGGAACTGACAATTGAAGTCGACCTTGCAAAATTATCTCGGTTAAGGATACCCGTAACCAGGATCATATCAGCCATACAAAGTGAAAATGCAAATATTCCCGGGGGAAGTATTGAAGCAGGCCCGCTAAAGTTCAATGTCGTTACAAGCGGCAATTTCGAATCTGTTGATGATGTAAGGCAGATTGTCGTCGGATCTTCGGCAGGGGGACTGGTCTATCTGAAAGACGTTGCAGAAGTGAACTGGGGAACCGAAGAACTGAAATATTACGGAAGATTTAACGGTGAAAAAGCTCTCTTCATAACTGCCAACATGAAAAGGGCCCAGAATATCCATAAAGTAAGGAATTCAATCTACAGTCTGTATGATGAATTTGAAAAAGATATGCCCTCAGGGATCAGGCTTGAAAGGGGATTTGACCAGTCGCAGAACGTAAAAAGCAAGCTTGGCCGGCTGGAGAAGGATTTCCTTTTTGCCTTCCTGCTTGTCCTTATTACTCTGATGCCTCTTGGTTTCAGGGCATCAGGAATTGTGATGACCTCTATACCGCTTTCAATACTTATCGGAGTTTCCGGTTTATATCTTGTGGGATTCAGCATAAACCAGCTGAGCATTGTAGGGGCTGTAATTGCACTTGGTCTGCTTGTAGATGATTCCATTGTTGTCGTCGAAAACATCTCAAGATGGGTAAGAGAGGGAACCAGGCCTTTTGATGCCGCCATAAAAGCCACAAGACAGATAGGTACAGCAGTTCTCGGATGCACCGCCACTTTGATACTTGCTTTCCTGCCTCTTATGTTTCTCCCCGGAATGGCAGGGAAATACATGCGAACCCTCCCGACATCAGTGACTTTCATAGTCCTCGGATCCCTGCTAGTTGCACTTACAATAATTCCTTTCCTTGCCAGCCTTGTCTTCAGGGGAGATGTTGACCCCAGAGGGAATAAAATACTGCGGGGACTTCACAAAGCTATTGATTTTACTTATGGACGTGCCCTTAAATGGTCGCTTGAGAATCCTGTAAAAACTGTAGTGCTGGCAGGAATCCTCTTTTTCTCGTCATTGTTCCTTATCAGGCTTATTGGCTTCAGTCTTTTCCCGAAAGCAATGCTTCCGCAATTCCTGATCACAGTTGAGACACCCAGGGGCAGTAATATTAATGAAACTGACAGAGCTGTGCGGTTTGTTGAATCTGTGCTTGCCGGCAAACAGGAGGTTAATTACTTCATGTCTAACATCGGGAAAGGCAATCCGATGATTTATTACAATGAATTTCAAAAAAGCGGTCAGAGTACTCTTGGAGAAATTCTGTGCGAAATAAAACGTCAGAAGTTACCGGAGATAAGTCAGTTTATCGAAGAATTACGGGACACATTAAGTAATTTCCCAAATGCAAGGATATATGTTTCTGAATTTGAAAACGGAATGCCTGTTGATGATGCGATTGCAATAAGAATTACAGGTGATAATCTTGATTCACTTAAAATCTATGCAGGGAAGGTAGAGGATATCATCAGATCGCATAACGGAACCACATATATCAGAAATCCGCTAAGTCAGTCGCTGACGGATATAAGACTTGAAATTAACTCTGAAAAGGCGGGTTTACTGGGTATCCCGGTTGCCGAGATTGCAAGGACAGTAAGAATCAGCCTGGCTGGTCTTATCGCAGGTAAATTCAGAGACAGTGACGGTAAGGAATACAACATCAATGTTAGGTTGTCGGAGAATAAAGAGGATCAGTTTTCTGTGTTCGAAAGAATCTTTGTTTCCTCTCTTTCAGGTGCACAGGTGCCTCTTTCACAGGTGGCACGGCTAAGGTTCTCGGCATCTCCGACTCTGATACAGCATTATAACAGAAACAGGGCTATCACAGTATCATCCTCTGTGAGAACAGGATTCAACACCGATAAGGTAACAAAGGAAATCCTGGCTGAGCTTGAGAAACTCAGACTGCCTGAAAACTACAGATTGATACCGGCCGGAGAAATCGAAAGCAGGAAGGAGAGTTTTGCCGGAATAGGAACTGCAATTATTATAGCAGTTTTCGGAATATTTGCTGTGCTTATACTTGAGTTCAAGACATTCAGAAGCACGCTTATCGTTATTTCAGTCATCCCTCTCGGAATTATCGGGGGTTTGCTGATGCTCTGGATAACAGGTTATACACTTTCCTTTGCTGCAGCTATAGGATTTGTGGCACTGATTGGAATAGAAATTAAAAATTCCATTTTGCTGGTGGATTTCACCAATCAGCTCCGGCAGAAGGGGGAACCTCTTGATGAAGCTATTTTAAAAGCCGGAGAAATAAGGTTCCTGCCAGTTATTCTGACGACATTTACAGCTATTGGAGGATTGTTACCTATTGCCCTTGGCAAATCAAGCCTTTATTCTCCGCTTGCCTATGTGATAATTGGAGGGCTTATAACTTCAACACTTCTGGCCCGTCTGGTTACCCCGGTTATGTATAAGCTTATACCCCCTGAGGTCAGAAGGAACTTATAATTATGGCGGGTATTAAACGCAGAAAAATTCAAATTTAAGTTGACTTCAATTTTAAAATTGTTTAACTTGTTAGGTTAATTACCTGATTATTAACCTAACAATAGTTCGTAATGAAAATTATTGTCACCGGATTAATTGCATTTATCATCTGGTCACTTTTCTCAACATGGCTCTTTGTAACAAGAATTAAACCGGCCATGGAGGAACCTGTGACCCTGCAGACAGCACCAGAGCCAGCCGTGGAAGTGCCGGCAACTCCGGTTTCCCCGGTTGAACAGGCTCCGAAAGATCTTACGATCCTGTTTGAATTTGACAGGACATCATGCACACCTGATCAACAGACTGAAACAGGCGTCGCTGAGTTTAAAACCTGGATTGACAAACATCCAGAAGCTGTTATTCAGGTTACGGGTCATACCGATTTTGTCGGAACTCAGCAATAACATAACGAACTGGGACTTAAGCGAGCTCAGTCGGTTAAGAACTACCTTGTCTCGAAGGGAATTCCGGAAGGCAGAATAACAATTGACTCCCGAGGTGAGGATCAGCCTGCAGCTGATAATATCACCAGTGCAGGAAGATCCAAAAACAGAAGAGCTGAAATATCAATAAAGAAATAAACATTTTAAATCATTTATAATTATGGCCGTTATGTCAAATACATCTGCAATAATCCTGATCATTGTTCTGCTCCTTGTAGCAGGAGTGATTGGATACCTTACCGCATGGTTCTATGCAAAATCTGTTTATACCCCGATAATTAAAGGCCTTGAGGATGACAAGGTGCAACTGAATAAAGAAATCTCCGGCTTAAAGGAAGATATTGTGAAGCTCAATAAAAATATTGACAATCTGAATGAAAAGGCAGGAGAGCTCGAAAAAGAACTGACAGAGAAAACAAAACTGATCGAAGACCTGCGTAAAAAGATAAAGGAATAAGAATTTAATAAATTTATACCAGTACACTTAGAAAGCGTATCAATCGCTTGCTTAGTTCTCACAGATTTCTGTGTAGTGATGTTATGCACAATCTATGAGAAAATTATATGTCTTTTGCATCACTATTGCTTCAGGAATCAAGGTGCTTAATATAACGGCAGCAAATTCAACCGCAACAATTGTGACCTGTTGGCAGGATTTTTGATACCTTTGATGAAACACTTTTCAGGGAACCCTGGGTTATCATTAATGTCAAAAAAATGAAATTATTAAAAATTGCTGCAGGGATTGTTATTTTATTAACAATAACTATTAACCTTAAGGCTCAGCTCGACACGGCCAAAAACCTTCCCAATTTGTTATTGCCTGAATTCAGAAGAAGCCTGATAAAATTCAAATCGGGCGAGAAGAAAACTGCTGTGGTAAATTACAACCTGGCAACCGAAGAACTTGTATTTCTGCAGGACGGAAAGTACCTGGTGCTGGATAATCCTCAGCAGATTGACACTGCATTTCTGGCCAACAAACCTTTTGTCCCTGTCGGAAAGGCATTTTATGAAGTTTTACTGAAGGGGCCCGTGACTTTATTCTTTCAACACAAATGCAATGTACAGCAGGTTGGCTCATCAATTGGTTACGGTCAGAGGTCGAGGGGCACAGGACCTGTAAATCTGAAAACCATGTATGCAGGCACCGGCACTTATAATCTTGAAATCCCAAAAGGATACGAGGTCATTCCGGCTGATGAATACTGGATCAGAAAAGAAGACGGCCAGATGCAGAATTTTGTCACCAGGAAGCAGTTTTTAAAACTTTTTCCTGACAGACAGAAAGAACTTGACCAGTTTATTAACACCAACAGGATTGACTTTAAAAAACCTGCAGATGTTGCTAAACTGGTCAGTTATATATCCGGAAATTAAGCATGAAAATTTTTCCGGAACCGGACTTTAGTCAGGTTCCGTATGGTCATTTTCATCTGTTTCTTGCCGGATGCCACATCCTGAAGTTATCTCTGATATACTGACCTGCATGATGACCACCCGGAAGCATTTTCATTCCAACTA
>JABUEV010000012.1 GCA_013314865.1 Bacteroidales bacterium
AAAAGGTATTGAAAAAGTCGTGTTCGACAGAGGCGGTTATAAGTATCATGGAAGAGTGAAATCACTTGCAGAAGCAGCCCGTGAAGGCGGATTAAAATTTTAAAGGATTATGGCAAACGGAATAAGAAAAGTAAAAACCAGCGACCTGGAACTGAAAGACAGACTCGTAAGCATTCAAAGAGTGACTAAAGTCACAAAGGGAGGTCGTACATTTAGTTTCTCCGCAATCGTTGTTGTTGGAAACGAGGACGGAATTGTCGGTCACGGACTTGGAAAGGCAAGTGAAGTCACAACGGCAATAGCAAAAGGTATTGAAGATGCAAAAAAGAACCTTATTAAGGTTCCGGTAATTAACGGCACAATTCCGCATGAGCAGATAGCTAAATTTGGCGGAGCCAAAGTATTTATCAAGCCTGCCTCTGAAGGTACAGGTGTCAAGGCAGGAGGCGCTATGCGCGCAGTTCTTGAAAGTGTCGGGGTTAAAAATGTGCTGGCAAAATCGAAAGGATCTTCAAATCCCCATAACCTTGTCAAAGCAACATTCCAGGCACTGCTTCAGATGCGTGACGCATACACAGTGGCAGAACACAGGGGAGTACCTATGGAAAAGGTGTTTAACGGATAGAAATTACTGAAATGGCAAAAATTCGTATTACCCAGGTAAAAAGCACCAACAGAAGGCCAGGAGTACAAAAGAGAATACTTGCGGCACTCGGCATTCACAAAATGCACCATTCAGTCGAGCATGAGGCTACTCCGGCAATCCAGGGCATGGTGGAAAAGGTGAAACATCTTGTTAAAGTGGAAAACATTTAAGGAAAATATTTTTAGCGATGGACTTGAGTAACTTAAAACCTGCAAAAGGGTCAGTAAAAAGAAGCAAACGGCTTGGCCGGGGACAGGGATCAGGCAAGGGCGGAACCTCCACAAGAGGTCACAAAGGAGCTCAGCAGAGATCGGGATATAACAAGAAAATTGGTTTTGAAGGTGGTCAGATGCCCCTCCAGCGCCGTCTTCCAAAATTTGGTTTTAATAATATTAACCGGACGGAATACAAAGCCATTAACCTTGAAACATTACAGCGGCTTGCAGAAAACGGAAACCTTGAAAAAATTGATCTTGGTGTACTGATCAGCGCCGGACTTGTTTCAAAAAATGCAAAGGTAAAAATACTGGGTAAAGGCTCGCTTGAAAGAAAACTCGAAGTACATGCTCACGCTTTCAGCCAGTCTGCAGTTAAGGCAATCGAAGCCCAAAATGGTACCATTGTAAAAATTTAATTTGATGAGACTTATTCAAACCTTAAAAAACATCTTCAAGATAGAGGACCTGAGGGCAAGACTTCTCTATACCTTGGGAATAATTTTATTGTACAGGCTGGGAAAATATATTACATTACCCGGGATCGATCCCTCCCAGCTGGCAGGTTTGAAAAGCCAGACCTCTTCGGGTATAATGGGACTTCTGGATATGTTCTCAGGAGGTGCCTTTTCACAGGCATCAATCTTTGCCCTGGGAATTATGCCTTATATCAGCGCCTCAATCGTTGTCCAGCTTCTCGGAATAGTATTCCCTTATTTCCAGAAACTGCAGAAGGAGGGAGAGAGCGGAAGAAGAAAAATGAATCAGTACACAAGATACCTTACTGTTGCAATTCTTATCCTTCAGGCTCCTACATACCTAGTCAACCTCTCTAATCAACTCCCTCAGTCGGCATTCGTCCTTTCGGGTTTCTTTTTCAAATTTTCATCAGTGGTGATTCTTACTGCAGGAACTATGTTCGTAATGTGGCTAGGAGAGAGGATAACCGACAAAGGTATTGGCAACGGTATCTCACTTATAATTATGATAGGTATTATTGCCAGGCTCCCGGCAAACTTCATTTTTGAAGCCGGAACAAGAATGAATGGAGCAGGCGGCCCCGTTGCACTGATCGCTGAAATAGTTCTGCTTTTCGTTGTCATACTCGGTACAATAATGCTTGTTCAGGCAACAAGAAGGGTGCCGGTACAATACGCAAGAAGAATTGTCGGCAATAAACAATACGGAGGTGTGAGACAATACATACCGCTTAAAGTGAATGCCGCCGGTGTTATGCCTATAATATTTGCACAGGCAATAATGATGCTTCCGATAATTATTGCAGGATATTCAAATTCAAGCTCAGGATTTGTTGTGGCATTTTCAAATATGTACGGCTTCTGGTATAATCTGGTGACCGCCATTCTGATTATCCTGTTTACATACTTTTATACCGCCATTACCATCAATCCCGTTCAGATTGCTGAAGACATGAAAAAGAACGGAGGGTTTATTCCCGGTATCAAACCCGGAAGAAAAACTGTGGAATTCTTTGATTCAGTGATGTCAAGAATTACACTGCCCGGATCAATATTCCTGGCCATTATAGCAATTCTTCCGGCAATAGCGGTTAAAGCAGGTATTACACCCCAGTTTGCACAGTTCTACGGCGGAACTTCTCTGCTGATACTTGTGGGTGTGGTACTTGACACACTTCAGCAGATTGAAAGCCATCTGCTGATGCGTCATTATGATGGCCTTATGAAATCAGGCAGAGTGAAGGGTAGAACTGGTGCAGTCACTTCAATTTAATACAGTTTACGTTCTTTGATGTTGAATCTTAAGACAGATGAGGAGATAGGGTTACTTAAGGAAAGCAATATGCTGGTGTCGCGAACACTTGCAATTGTTGCTGAGCATATCAGACCCGGAGTAACAACTCTTTACCTCGATAAGATTGCCGAGAGCTTCATCCGTGATAACGGCGGCATACCGGCATTCAAGGGATATGGAGGATTCCCGGGGACCCTGTGTACTTCTGTCAATGATGAGGTAGTGCATGGCATCCCTTCAGATTATGTCCTGAAATCCGGTGATATTGTTTCAGTCGATTGCGGTGTAATCCTAAACGGCTGGTACGGAGACAGTGCATACACTTTTGCGGTAGGATCTGTCGGGGATGAATTAAGAAGGCTTCTGGATTTTACCAGAGCTTCGCTTGAAGAAGGTGTCAGAGCTGCAATTGCAGGAAACAGAATCGGAGATATCTCATTTGCAGTCCAGTCCAAAGCTGAAAGCGGAGGTTACTCAGTGGTGAGGGAGCTTGTAGGGCATGGAATCGGCAGAAGGCTTCATGAACCGCCGGAAGTTCCGAACTTCGGTAAAAGAGGAACAGGTCCTAAAATGGAAAAAGGCCTGGTAATCTGCATCGAACCCATGATTAACATGGGAAGAAAGGAGACAGTCCAGATGAGAGACGGGTGGACAATAAGAACTCTCGACGGCAAGCCTTCGGCACACTTTGAGTACGCGATTGCAGTAAATAAAGGGAAAGCCGATGTTCTGACAACTTTTGAATTTATTGAAGAAGTTTTAAATAAAATATAATCGCATGCCGAAACAATCATCAATCGAACAGGACGGTACAATAATCGAAGCCCTTTCCAATGCCATGTTCAGAGTGGAACTGGAAAACGGCCACGTTATTACAGCACATATATCCGGTAAAATGAGGATGCATTATATAAAAATCCTCCCGGGCGACAAGGTGAAGGTGGAAATGTCACCCTATGACCTTACAAAAGGAAGAATAACATTTAGATATAAATAGAAAATTAGTATATAATGAAAGTAAGAGCATCTATTAAAAAGCGTAGTGCCGACTGCAAGATTGTCAGGCGCAAAGGGCGGCTTTATGTAATTAATAAGAAAAATCCCAAGTTTAAGCAGAGACAGGGATAATTTTGTTTAATTTTGCATCTCATTTAAAAAAGGTTTTATGGCACGCATAGTTGGTGTTGATTTACCAAGAAACAAGAGAGGTGAGATCGGTCTCACATATATCTACGGAGTTGGCAGAAGCACTGCTCAAAAGGTGCTTGATGCTGCAGGCGTTGACAGGAATGTAAAGGTACAGGACTGGACCGATGAACAGATCAATACAATCCGTCGTATTCTCAGTGAAAACTATAAACTGGAGGGTGAACTGCGTTCCGAAACTCAGTTGAATATCAAAAGACTGATGGATATAGGATGCTACAGGGGAATACGTCACAGACTTGGTCTGCCGGTAAGGGGACAAAGTACCAAGAACAACGCAAGAACCCGCAAGGGGAAAAAGAAAACCGTTGCTAACAAGAAGAAAGCTACTAAATAATAAGATATGGCAAAGAAAACCGGAGTACTTAAAAAACGAATTGTTAAGGTTGAACCGTCGGGTCAGGCTCATATCCACTCATCCTTTAATAATATAATAATTTCCCTTACCAATAATTCCGGACAGGTAATTGCATGGTCCTCTGCCGGAAAGATGGGATTTAAAGGATCCAAGAAAAATACCCCCTATGCAGCACAGATGGCTGCCGAAGAATGCAGTAAAGCTGCTTATGAACTTGGATTGAGAAAAGTAAAAGTGTTTGTGAAAGGACCCGGAGCCGGACGCGAGTCTGCAATCAGATCAATTAATAATATTGGCATTGAAGTAACTGAAATAGTCGATGTTACTCCATTACCGCATAACGGCTGCCGTCCTCCCGGAAGAAGAAGAGTTTAATGATCTGAACTGTTGAACTGAAGAAAAATAAATTTACAATGGCAAAATATATTGGTCCAAAATCAAAAATAGCAAGAAAATTCGGTGAACCGATTTATGGCCCTGATAAGTACCTCGACAGGAAAAATTTTCCGCCAGGACAGCATGGCATTAACAAGAAACGGAAAAAGAGCTCGGAGTACGGTATTCAGCTGAGAGAGAAACAAAAGGCCAAATATACCTACGGAATTCTTGAAAGACAGTTCCGTAATACCTTCGAAAAAGCATCAAGAAGCAAAGGTGTTACTGGAGTTGTATTGCTTCAACTGCTCGAATCAAGACTTGATAATGTCGTCTATCGTTTCGGACTAGCCCCGACAAGGGCAGGAGCAAGACAACTTGTTTCGCACAGACATATTACTGTTAACGGAAACGTAATTAATATACCTTCATACCAGGTGAAACCCGGTGATATTGTTGGTGTGCGTGAAAAATCAAAATCTCTTGAATCCATTCACGAGTCTCTCTCAACCAGGAGATACGCAAAACTGTCCTGGCTTGAATGGGATGATGCTCAAATGGCAGGCAAGTTTATGAATGTGCCTGACCGTACTGAAATTCCTGAAGATATAAGGGAACAACTCATAATTGAACTCTATTCGAAATAATTAAGACTAATTCTATGGCTATTTTATCATTCCAGAAGCCTGATAAAGTTATAATGCTCGAGGCCGACAACAGGTCCGGAAAGTTTGAATTCCGCCCTCTTGAACCCGGCTATGGCATCACTGTCGGAAATGCCCTCAGAAGAATACTCCTCTCTTCTCTCGAGGGATATGCAATCACTACCGTCAAAATTGACGGTGTTGACCATGAATTCTCAACTATCCCGGGTGTTATCGAGGATGTGACTGAAATAATACTCAATCTTAAACAGATCAGATTTAAAAAGATAGTTGAGGATGCCGATCATGAGAAAGCAGTAATAAAGATTACAGGCCAGGATGCCTTCAAGGCAGGGGCATTGAACGGAGTTCTCAGCAACTTTGAGGTGCTGAATCCGGACCTTGTGATCTTCAGGATGGAACCTGATGTGAAGGTCCAGATGGAACTTAATATAGCCAAGGGAAGAGGATATGTTCCTGCTGAGGAAAATCAACCTGTGGATGCAGAGTTCGGCCTGATTGCAATCGATTCAGTCTTTACCCCGATAAGAAATGTCAAATATTCTGTTGAAAACTACAGGGTTGAACAAAAGACTGACTATGAGAAACTTCTTATAGAGATCGAGACAGACGGGTCAATTCATCCCAAAGATGCGCTTAAGGAAGCAGCCAAAATACTGATATATCATTTTATGCTCTTTTCAGATGAGAAAATTACTATTGATTCGGATGAAAAGCTTGCAAATGAAGAATTTGATGAAGAAATACTGCATATGAGACAGCTTCTCAAGACAAAGCTGGTCGACCTTGATCTTTCAGTAAGAGCTCTTAACTGCCTTAAGGCAGCTGAGGTTGAAACACTCGGAGATCTTGTTAAATTCAATAAAAATGATCTTCTCAAATTCAGGAATTTTGGAAAAAAATCACTTACAGAACTTGATGAACTTCTTGAATCAATGAATCTGTCATTTGGAATGGATGTGTCAAGATACAGGCTGGATAAGGATTAATTTGTGTAACTGGTTAAGTTAGAAAGAAATGCGACATCAAAGAGTAATAAATCATCTGGGAAGAAGCAGTTCCCACAGAAAGGCAATGCTGGCAAACCTGGCAACCTCATTGATCCTCCATAAAAGGATCACAACCACTGTGGCTAAAGCCAAAGCTCTCAGAACATACGTTGAGCCTCTTATCACAAAGTCTAAAACTGACTCGACTCACTCGAGAAGAACGGTTTTCAGTATGCTGAAAGATAAATCTGCTGTGGCAGAACTTTTCAGGGAAATATCTCCTAAGATTGCAGACAGACCGGGTGGATATACACGTATACTGAAAACAGGAAACAGAATCGGTGATAATTCGGAAATGTGCATTATAGAGCTTGTTGATTACAATGAAAACATGCTCAAAGAAACCGCTCAGAAGCCTAAAGCCACGAGAAGAAGGCGGCCATCAAAGAAAGCTTCTGCAGGAACTACTGCCAAACCTCAGGCAGAAGAGGCTATACAAAAGCCTGATGCTGAAGAAAAGGAGGAGGCTTCCGGAAACAAGGATATCCAATAATAAGCATTACGAAATGGCGGGATATGATTCACTCATATCCCTTTTTTTTGGACAAACAAATTCTAACTAAATAATAAAACATTATGAGTCAAATAGTTGCTGTTCATGCACGTGAAATTCTTGATTCCCGGGGGAATCCGACAATTGAGGTTGACATTATAACTGCCAGCGGTTACAGCGGAAGGGCTTCAGTGCCTTCCGGAGCCTCTACAGGAGAAAACGAAGCTGTGGAACTCCGCGACGGGGATCAGTCACGATACCTGGGGAAGGGTGTATTGAAAGCTGTTCATAACGTCAATAACGTTATAGCAGAAGAAATTATGGGTCTGGATGTCAGAGACCAGGCGCTTATAGACAGGAAGCTGATAGAACTGGATGGCACAAGGAATAAAGGGAATCTCGGAGCCAATGCTATACTCGGTGTTTCGCTTGCCGTGGCAAAAGCTGGCGCTGCATCTCATGGAATGGATCTTTTCCGTTATATCGGAGGCACAAATGCTGTGGTACTTCCTGTACCAATGATGAACATAATAAACGGCAGATCACACTCAGATGCACCTATTGCCTTCCAGGAATTCATGATAAGACCCGTAGGGGCAGCTTCATTTAAAGAAGGACTAAGGATGGGAGCAGAAGTGTTTCACTCATTAAAGAAAGTCCTGAAATCTCGCGGTTTAAGCACTGCTGTGGGCGATGAGGGAGGCTTTGCCCCAAATCTCTCCGGCACAGAGGATGCCCTCGAAACCATAATAAAGGCAATCTCAGCCGCAGGCTATAAGCCCGGGACCGATGTTACCATTGCACTTGATCCTGCCTCTTCCGCATTTTACGAAAACGGTATTTATGATTATACAAAGTTTGAGGGTCCTAAAGGTGCAAAGAGAACTTCACAGGAACAGGTCGACTACCTGGAAAGCCTGATTAACAAGTATCCTATTGATTCTATTGAGGATGGTATGGCTGAAAATGACTGGGACGGCTGGAAACTCCTTACTGAACGGATAGGAAACAGATGCCAGATAGTGGGAGATGATGTATTTGTCACAAATGTTGAGTATCTGAAAAAAGGAATAGAAATGGGCTGTGCCAATTCAATACTCATAAAGCTGAATCAGATTGGCACTCTGACTGAAACACTTCAGGCTATTCAAATGGCCCATCGGGCAGGATACACAACCGTTATTTCACACCGTTCGGGAGAAACAGAAGATTCGACAATTGCAGATGTTGCTGTAGCAACAAATGCCGGACAAATAAAGACCGGGTCGTGCAGCAGGACAGACCGGATTGCCAAATATAACCAGCTTCTCAGGATTGAAGAGGTGCTCGGCGATTTGGCTGTATACGGCTTCAAATTGTAACACACATATTATCAAATAATTAGATCTATCAGACTCCTCTCAGAGAATCTGACAAGTCCGTTTAAGGCTTAAACCAGACGTTATTAACAATTGTTGATAACGTCTGTTTATATTCCGTGTACAATTATAACCTTAAGGTTATTTGTCGTAATATTATATTTTTCTATATTTGATCTATCAGGTGAGCGATAAAAGGTTGCTCAAATGATGTGGAAACAGAAAAGTTTCCTTAAGTGGGAACCACTCTGTTTCGGTCAGGCCTCCGGGCCTGCGCATCAGGAGAGCCGAAGCCTGACCAGGTAAACTTCGGTTTACGATGGTCAGTAAGTCGCAGAAGACCGGAAACGTTCCTTCAACGACTGAGTCACAGGGCACAAGATAATAAACAGCTTCGGCTGTCGATATCTTAAACGTATAACTGTTCCTCCGGGAACTGAATACGGAGCCTGAATGACGCTTCGTCCCGGAATCCCGCCCCGGCGGGAGAAAGGACAGCCGGAAGATTCTGCTGTAACAGGCAGAATCCGAAAGCCACGGGCTGTGAAACCTGGTCATGTATCAGGGTGACATGGCCGACCATAATAACAGTAACCTGACGCCGGATGCGGCTCCGGCTGCAACCGGTGAATGGGAACTACTCCACGGAATAGTTCCCATTACTGTTTTTATAACCTGCCATCTGACTGTTATTGCTAATCCTCAGCTTGCCTTTCTGCTTTATTCCTTATCTTTATCCACAATCGTTACCCGTCTTGATTATGGCTTACAATAGTCTGTCTGAATTTATTGCTGCTCTTGACCGTAATGGCGAACTTCACAGAGTTAAGGAATTTGTAAACCCGGTTCTTGAAATCACTGAAATAACTGAACGTGTTGCCAGAAACGGAGGTAAAGCACTTCTTTTTGAAAATAACGGTACACAATTTCCAGTGCTCACTAATGCATTCGGATCTGATAAACGCATGGAACTTGCTCTCGGACATGATATCAGCCGTGATGCTGCCGGTATAATCAGTAAACTGTCGGAGAGAATCTCAGGCATCCGTCCGAAAAGAACTTTGAAAGCACTCTCAGACCTGCTGAAAATTGCTTCCTATATGCCCGTTCGTTCTTCAAAAAAAGGGTTGTGCCAACAGGTAATTCACCTGAATCCCGACCTCGGAATCCTACCTGTTCTGAAATGCCGGCCTTTTGACGGAGGACGTTTTCTGACTCTCCCCCTGGTTCATACTGTCCATCCGGATTCCGGAGCCGTAAACCTGGGAATGTACAGAATGCAAATCATCGATAAACAAACTACTGCAATGCACTGGCAGCGCCATAAAACCGGTGCCAGTCATTTTGAAGCATGGGAAAAAACCGGCAAAAAAATGCCTGTGGCAGTTGCGCTCGGAGGTGATCCGGTGTATACTTACGCAGCTACTGCCCCACTGCCTGAAAATGTTAATGAATATATACTGGCCGGCATCATCAGAAGAAAGAGGGTGAAACTTGTAAAGTGTCTTACAAACGATCTTTACGTTCCATACGACTGTGATATCGTAATAGAAGGATATGTTGACCCTTCAGAGGAAATGATTATGGAAGGACCGTTTGGTGATCATACAGGTTTCTACTCACTTCCTGACCTCTACCCGCTTTTTCATGTCACTTGTATTACTCATGCCAGAAAAGCAGTCTACCCGGCAACTGTAGTGGGAATCCCTCCCCAGGAAGACGCCTGGTTTGCAAAAATTACTGAGAAACTGTTCCTGATGCCAATAAAGACTCTTTTACTGCCTGAAATAGAAGACCTTCATATGCCTCCTGCAGGCGTCGCCCATAACCTTGCTGTCGTGAGGATAAAAAAATCCTATCCCGGACAAGGAATGAAAGTGATAAACTCACTGTTTGGTGCCGGACAAATGATGTTTACAAAATACCTCATTGTTGTTAGCGGGGATATTGATATCAGAGACTACCGGAAACTCTCAAAATATGTTCTTGAAAACACCGATTTCAGAAACCATATACTCTTTACCCGCGGTCCCCTTGATGCTCTCGATCATTCTTCAGGATCAGATTCATTCGGCGGAAAGGCAGGTATCGATGCAACTTTAAAATTGCCTGAAGAAACCTCAGAAACATACGGGAAATTTCATGAAACGGAAATGCAAGATAAAGAATCTTTCGAAACGGAAGATTCAGTACTAATTATAAAGGATTTTCTTTCATATGGCATACCAGTTGCCTTCATCACTTTAAACATCTCCGGCCGATTTGCCGACATAAATGAGGTTGTGCATCTTGTCATGAAAGGCAATTATCATAACAGGTATCGTCTTATCCTGATTGTGGATAAGAATGTCGACACGGAGGATGCCTTTATGGTTGCCTGGCAGGTGCTTGGCAACTCCGACCCTTTGAGGGATCACGCATTTGCAGGACCTTCATGTCTGATTATCGACGGCAGGATAAAAGCAGAACTTTTCAGATATTCAGAGAGAAACTGGCCTGAAATAGTGTGCTCTGACCCTGCAACCATAAAAGCTGTAGATGAAAAATGGCATTCTCTGGGATTCCGCGATTTTATAGAATCCCCCTCATTAAAATTCAGTAAGCTTGCCAGGGGAAACAGTGCGAAAGTGGATATTTCTGCCTCTGCCTGACAGGCAGGCTCTCCTCATATCATCCTGCTTAGTTTCTCAATCAGAACTGATGGATCGAAAGGCTTGCTGATGTAGTCGTCAATTCCTGCTGAGAGACATTTCTCTTCATCTCCAGGCATTGCTTCCGCAGTAATTGCAATTATGGGAGTATGTCTGTGTTTAACCAGATCGGTTGCCCTTATCTTTTCAGTTGTTGCCAGTCCGTCCATTACAGGCATCCTGATATCCATCAGTATACAGTCGTATTCCGCTGATTCAATCTTGCCCAGAGCTTCCTGCCCGTTTGCCGCAGTGTCAATCTGTGAAACATGCGGACTTAGAGTAAGAATTAAAGTTTTCTGATTCAGAAGGTTATCCTCAACAATCAGGATCCTGGCATCCTTCAGTTCCAAAGCCTTCTTCCCGGTCAGTAATTCATCTCCCGCACCTATAACCTTTGCCTTGATTGATTCATCAGGAAGAGTAAAAGGCAAAGTGAAGTTGAAAACTGAATAATTATCTACGTCTTCCTGAAAATATGTACCATTTGCGGATGAAATAAGTTTTGATGTTATTGCCAATCCAGACAAAGTGCTGTCAGTAAAAGAGATTAATTTGTCTGTCTGAATCCTGAAATGAGCATCAAAATGGTGTTTGTCCCTGCTTTCTTTTCTGACATTTATATTAACCCTTACCGTTCTTCCTTCGGCATGGTCTTCAATGGTCTTGAAAAGATTTAAAAATATCTGTTTGAGAAAAACCGGATCCCCCTCACATTCGTAATCGCTGAAATCTTTTTTGCTTAGAACCGGATCTATAAGGGATTTTTGTTTCAGGTTATACAGCTGTATCGTATTCTGGATAGCTGACAGTAAATTGAAACGCATTACCCTGTTGCGTTCCGGCTTCATTTCTGAAACAGGCTGTATTGTTAACTCATTAACAACAGATGCCAGATTTTTGGTCGAAGCAGTAAGAGTCAGTGCCAGTTCTTTTTGTTTTTTCGGAAGATCAGAATTCAACAGAATATCACTTATCAGAACAATGTCGTTCAGATGCTCCCTGATACTGTGAGAAATGTCTGACATATCCGGCAGTTTCACTTCTTCAGGGAGAACTTCTGTTTTTGGCTGAACCTTAACAGGTTCCTGTACGGATTGAGCTTTCCCCTTCTTATAGGCCACTATTCCCAGAGCAATTCCTGTTATAGTCATTATTCCTGCAGGCAGCCGTAGATCAAATGATAAAAGTATAAGCGAAATTAGCAAAGACGAAAGAGCGGACAATGAACATAAATCAAACAATGTTGTTTTTTTTTCGGTACTGCCGGAATCTTCGGAGGCCATATTCTTCGATGATTCCATATATTCATTTTTCCGGATCATAATGCTGGTATGTCAGGGTTTTATTTCCGGTTAAATTTATTAATTATAATTATTATGGGAATCCTTTAAAAGGAAAAGGTTAAATTTGTGAGTATGGTACAGAATTTGAAATGGAATTGTAAACCGGTTTTTGATATGTGGAAGTTTAAAAATATAGTACTTCTTATTCTTGTATTAGCCTCAGGCAATTATTATGCAGTTCTGAAAGGACAGGAAAATGAAGGTACAGTCAAATATACGCCTGATTTCCGCTTCCGGGACGGCATTTATTTGAATTTTGAGCAGGTCCGGCAGAATAATCCGATCCCTAAGGCTAAAATTCTGACATCCACCGATTACAATGACAAAGATTTCTTTAAAAAGCTGTTATCATCTGATAAAATCTATTATTACGACAGCATGGGTATTCGTCAGGAAGTCGAAAAGAATTCAATATGGGGTTTTGCCCGTAATGGAATTCTTTATATTCAGATACAGGGTAATTTTAACAGGATAACCTTCGTAGGCAGTATATGTCATTTTGTGGCTGACATTACATCTTACGACAACAGATATTACAATTATCCTTACGGATACTATGATCCCTATTATTCTCCTTATTATTCGCCTTATTACGCTTTTAATCCATATTATTACGGAAGCTATTACTATCCTTATCCTTATTATTCTCCTTACAGGCAGAATATGACTAGAAATGAGATGAAGCAATACCTGATAGATTTTGAAAGCGGTAATATCCTGGAATATGATGTAAGCAATACAGAGCTTCTTTTAATGAAGGACCCTGATCTTCACCAGGAATACGTTCAGCTTCCAAGAAAAAAGAAAAGGGAACTGATGTTTGTCTATATACGGAAGTTTAATGAGAGAAACCCACTGTATATCCCTGTAAATCAAGAGTAATGAGGAAATTTTGGATGTTTATTGCCTTGTGGTTTTTTGTATCATTTTCCATTACCGCACAGGCACCCTTCCCGTCTGCTGATGAAATAAAACAGTTTGTTAACTCGAAAACATGTGTTGTGCTTGAGGCAAACACGATGTCGGTGTACAATACTTATATCAGAAAAGCGATAAACGGTTATTGGAAAATCACACCCTTTGAGTTTATTACCAGCGATGACTTTGAGTCAAGGCGGAATGACCCTGCATATTCATTTATTTTGCTGACAGAAACAAAGTACGAAAAAGACAAATCAGGTACTGTCTACTATTTTCTGAATCTACTTCAGGGGAAAAATGTGGAAGAGATTGGCAAAATGCCGGAGGTATGTGCCGTGCCTCTTGCCGTTGCAGGTGTGGATGACCTGGAATATGGTTATAAGCTCGGTGCAGTTCTTTCTTTCATTCAGAACCATGCCCTTAGGATTTCTGAAAATCCGTCATTAACCGGGCGACGCTATCTCAGGTTCTATAACAGTTATAGCCCGGAAGTCAAGAAAAAAGTCCTTTTGCTAAGAAAAGAAGACCTTGCCCCGGATGTTAATACTGACGAAAAAATCAAAGCCGTATACCCCGGGAAGTTTGAGATTGTCGGGGATGAAGAGATAATCAGGGCAGTTCAGGAGAAGGCAGAGGGTAAGCTGATTCTTCATAAAGTCGGCCCTTCGGAAAACAGTACGTCAGGCATCTGCTTTAAAATGCTTATTGGTACGGATGATGCTCAGATGTACTATTATAATGAGCATATGATAAGTAAAACCTATCCCGATGGATTCCTGTCATCCGATTTTAAAAGAATTGCAGAATAAAACAATGCATCATTAAGAAAAGAGATCCGTCTTTTCTATAAAAATGTGAGTCATGAAAGAAATCACACAACTGTCAGAAACTGAAAGAAACTGGGCAATGTTATGCCATCTTACTGCATTTG